>URGH01000005.1 GCA_900547305.1 uncultured Oscillospiraceae bacterium
GGATATATGCACCCATAAGAAGATTTTGATAAACGGTAAGTTCTTGGAAAATTCGTCTTCCCTCGGGTACCTGCGACATACCGAGTGAAACTATCTTGTGGCAGTGGAGATGGGTTATATCCTTGCCCTCAAAGCTAACCGTTCCCGCTTTCGGCGGAATAAGACCGATAACCGATTGCATGGTAGTAGTCTTACCTGCGCCGTTTGCGCCGATAAGAGTTACGATTTCGCCCTCGTTTACCTCAAAATCAATACCTTTAAGAGCTTGAATTACGCCATAATATACTTCAATACCTTTTACTTCAAGTAATGCCATAATTTAACCTCCAATATAAGCCTTGATAACCTCGGGGTCGCTCAAAGCCTTTTTGGTTTCGCCCTGAGCAAGAACTGTTCCGAAGTTAAGAACGGTTATTTCGTCGCAAAGACCCGAAACGAATTTCATATCGTGCTCGATAAGAAGTATCGTAAGGTCAAATTCATCACGGATATATTTAACAATATCGACAAGCTCTTTTGTCTCATGAGGGTTCATACCCGCAGCCGGCTCGTCAAGAAGCAAAAGCTTCGGATTTGTAGCCAACGCTCTCGCAATTTCAAGCTTTCTCTGCTTACCGTAGGGGAGATTGCACGAAAGATTGTTTCTCTCCTCATAAAGTCCGAAAACCTTGAGGATTTCCTTTGCTCTCTCTCTCATTCTGATTTCAGAGTCAAAATGACCGGGCAAGCGAAGCATACTGACAAAGGGATTGCACTTGAATTCGGGCTGATTGTGAAGTCCGACCATAACATTACGAACAACGCTCATATTATTGAAAAGTCTGATGTTCTGGAAGGTTCTTGCGATACCCTTATGGTTAATCTGCTCTTGCGTTTTGCCCTTTAATTCCTCGCCGTCGAGATAAAATGTGCCTGTTGTCGGCTGATAAACGCCCGTGAGCATATTGAACACGGTTGTTTTACCTGCGCCGTTAGGACCTACAAGGCCGTAAAGCTGTTGCTTTTTAATTTCAATATCGAGGCCTTGAACTGCTTTAAGTCCTCCGAAAGAAATACCGAGATTTTCGGTTTTAAGCATAATATCTGCCATATTATTTGCCCTCCTTCGTAGGTTTGTCGGGGTCGCTGAACTCTCCGTCCTGCTTTTTAACGTCAACGGAAAGAAGCTCATCCATTCTAATCTTTGACTCGATTCTGTTCCAAGCAACATCGTCGTCAACAATGGTTGACTCCTTTTTCTTGAAGAGCTTAGCCGAAAGATTCTTGAAGTTAAGCTTATCCTTAATGGGCTTGAGTGCCGGTGCATTGTTAAAAATAACGATTGCAATAAGGATAATTGCATATACAAGAAGCCTTACCGCCGCAAGATCGCCCGAAAGGTTGTTCTGAAGCAGGAAGTTGATGTATGTGATAACCGTCGCAGCGATAATCGAGCCGCTTATCGAGCCGATACCGCCGATAACTACCATAACAAGTATTTCAATCGAATAGTTATAATCGAATGCGGAATAGAGGATAGGTGTGTAGTAATGTCCGTAAATAACGCCTGCAACACCTGCAAAAAATGCTGAAATCACGAACACGAAGAGCTTGTAATATGTAACGTTGATGCCCATAGCCTTTGCCGCAATTTCATTATCTCTGATAGCGGTTATCGCTCTGCCGTGCTTTGAACGGATAAGGTTCTGAATAAGGAAAAGCACAACGAGCACGAGTATAAACGCAACGATATAAAGCGTTGAGGACTGAAGCTTGATTTTATCGGTTTTAAGTCCCATTGCACCGCCGAAGAAGCTCAGGTTTTTGAAAACATTTCTGACAATTTCTCCGAAAGCAAGCGTAACTATTGCAAGATAGTCGCCTTTAAGTCTCAATGCCGGAAGTCCGATTATAAAGCCGAAAACAGCCGCCAAAAGTCCGCCTACAACAAGCGAAATAAAGAAGCAGACAAGCGAATTGTCAATGTAATTGTGCAGGAAAATCGAAAAATACGAGCCGAGATATGCGCCTACGCACATAAAGCCTGCGTGACCGAGCGAAAGCTCGCCGAGGAAGCCGACTACAAGGTTAAGCGAAACCGCGAGGATAATGCTGTATGCGATTTTCGGAAGAAGATTTACTGCCGAACGGCTGAGAACTCCCGTTGAGCTTAAAATAATCATAAGCACAAGAAAAGCCGCAACGCCGATATAGTTAAAGCAGTATTTGAGCTTGAAGGTCTTTTTTACATTTGAAACGTATCCCATTATACCTTCTCCCTTCTGCGTTTACCGAGCAAGCCGACAGGCTTAACAAGTAAAATCACGATAAGTAAGCAAAATTCAATTGCCGTTGTGTAAGCCTCAACCGTCGGATTGTGCTTGCATATCTGCTCAATCATTCCGAGCAAAATTCCGCCGAGCATAGCGCCGGGGATAGAGCCGATACCGCCGATAACTGCGGCTGTGAAAGCCTTGATACCGGGCATTGCACCCAAGGTCGGAGTAACCGACGGAATACGGATAATATAGAAAAGGCTTGCGAAGGCAGCCAAAGCCGAGCCTATTGCAAAGGTCAGCATAATTATCTTGTCAACATTAACGCCCATAAGACGAGCCGCACCGCTGTCCTCTGAAACCGCAAGCATAGCTCTGCCCGTTCTTGTTTTCTTAACAAACAATGTAAGACCAATCATAATTATCGCACCGACAACAAGCGTAAGAATTGTGCCGACGCTGATTTCAGAGCCTAAAATATGAACGGTTTTGAAGTTTGCAACCGTGAATGCTATTGAGGTTGAGCCGTAAATCAGCTGCGCAATGCCTTGAAGAAGATTGCTCACGCCGATAGCGGTAATCAAGACCGCAAGGGGAGAAGCACCTCTCAGGGGCTTATAAGCGAATTTTTCAATAACAATTCCCATTACCGTACAAACAACAATCGCAACCGCCATTGCTATAAACGGATTTGTATTGAGCGCCATTGTTGAATAGATAGCATACGCACCGACCATTATAACATCTCCGTGCGCAAAGTTCAACATCTTGGCAATACCGTAAACCATAGTATATCCGAGCGCAATAAGTGCATAAACAGCACCTAAGCTGAGCCCGTCCAATAATATACTCATATAATTCACATAGCCTTTCTGCTACAAGGTATATCACTTGCCCGAGTGTAGCCGTCAAGGGCGTGATTTTAGCCGATTTTCGCAGAAAAGCCGTGTTTTACAGCTCTCCTAAAAATCGCTGAAGTCGGAGAAGATATAATAATCCCCTCCGACTGCTTTAATGAGTTTTTGCTGTTTAGTCAAGAAACAATTACTTTTTAACGGTAACGATTGTCGGAACCTTGTTCGGAGCACCGTCTGCGTTCCAGGTCATTGTACCTGTTGTTCCCGCAAATTCCATACCGCCTGTAAGTACAGCCGCAACCTTGTCGCAAAGCTCGGAAGCTGAAATGTTAGCGTCTGTAATGTTTGCTTTAAGCATAGCGTTGTAAATTACATAAACAGCGTCATATGCGTCAGCTGCGAACTGGTCGGGAGCTTTGTTGTACTTAGCCTTGTAGCTTGCAACAAACTTAGAAACGTTTTCGTTTGTGCTCTCAACGTCAAAGGGAGTGATGTACTTGATTTCGTTTGTAACTGAAGAGTCAATCTGACCTGCAACACCGTCAAGACCGTCGCAACCGAAGATGAGTGCGTTTACGCCCTTAGCCGAGCAAGCACGAGCAACAAGTCCTGCCTCTGTATAATAGAAGGGAGTGAAGATTACGTCGCAATCCTTGAGAGCCTCAACCTGTGTTGAGAAGTCCTTTTTGTTCTCTGCGTCAAAGGTCTTTGTTGTAAAGGAAACACCGAGTTTTTCCATCTCAGCCTTGAATGCTTCGTAAACACCTGTTGAATATGTATCGGATGTATCGTAAATGCAGCCGATATTCTTCATCTTGTAGTCATTTACAAGTGTGTCAGCCGCAAGCACGCCCTGGTCGGGGTCGCCGAAGCAAACACGGAAGCCGTTCTTTCTGCCTTCGATTACGGAAGCTGCGGAAGCAGAGGGGGTGATGAAGAACAAATTGTCCTCAACAGCCTTTGCTGCGAAAGCCTCACAAGAGCCTGTTGTGGTTGAGCCGATTGAAATCTGCATACCTGCGTCCATTAACTGGTCATATGCGGTTGCAGTCTCGGCAGCCAAAGCTTTATCATCTTTCATAATAAATTCAAGCTGAATTCCGTTCATACCGCCTGCTGCGTTGATTTCGTCAATAGCAAGCTGTGCGCCCTGCTGTACCGAAATGCCGTATGAAGAAGCATCACCGGTTAAGGGACCTGTTCCGCCGACAACGATTTTGTCGCCTGTAGTTTTGCCTGTGTTACCGCCGCAAGCAGCAAAACAAGTAACAACTATTGCGAGTGTCAATAATACGCCGATTACTTTTTTGAAGTTTTTCATTTGTGTAACCTCTTTTTCTAAAAATTTATTTTTCAGCATAACACTGCAAAATACTCATAATATCAAGGCGGAAAGCATTAAAAATTGCCTTTCCTTAAAATAATAAATAGATTATAAAAACTCATATTGAATTTGTCAAATTATTTTTTTCAAATTTTCATTGTTTTTTAACAATTTGTTCATATTGTCAAAATAGACGATAAACAAGGTTGCAATATTGTTAAATGTAGTATTGATTTTTTATAAGGTTTTTTGCTAAAATATTCTTGTACGCGCTCGAAGAAGGTTGAAAAGCGTCGGTATAAGGCAAAATAAGAGGCTTCATTCACACCGCCACAAAAGAATTTATATATAGAGCATATTATAAAAAAGATAAAAGCATATTTCAAGACGGCGGTATGCATAGTACATTATGTGATTTTGATGTAATTTGTGTTTATATGAAGAAAAAACAATTTAAGCCTTGACAAATTGCCTCAACACATATATAATATTCAAGCATTCGAAAAATGCGCTGATAGCTCAGCTGGATAGAGCATCTGCCTTCTAAGCAGAGGGTCGGGGGTTCGAGTCCCTTTCAGCGCGCCATCTAAAGCAGTAAGCGCTAACTCGGCTTACTGCTTTTTTATAGTTTATACATATCTCCCCAATCGGACGGCGCCTATGGCTTGTCCTCTTGGAAGGGATTCTCCCTATTAAAACAGTCCGCAGGACTGTTTTAAACAACGCTCGTCTTTCAGCGCGCCATCTAAAGCAGTAAGTTGTAACTCGGCTTACTGCTTTTTTAATATTTCGTTATATCACCCAGTGCTGCATTAAGTCGGTAAAGTATATATCTTTTCCGTTGTTTAATTTATCAAGGTTATATTCGTTATTGGCAATATCCGAGCGCTCGGTCCATCTGCCGCCCGTAAAATCAGGGAAAGCGACGGGCGCTCCGCCCTTTGCGACCGATTCCTCACTCAAGGCGGTTATGCACATATAGGTTGCCGCGTCATATACGTCTATCGGCGCGTGCGAGCCTGTTTTAACCGCGTTTACAAACGCCGCGAAAACCAGGTGGTCTATGCCGCCGTGCATATCCTGTCCCACTCCGCCGTTTTGCCAAAGCGGGTGGTCATATTCCTTTTCATACTGCGCGGCGTTGCCCCACATCGGTTTCCAATCCCACTCGTTTTTTGTGTGCTCGGCGACACCGTCTAAAAATACGCTGTCGTTATCCTCCATATACATACCCTTTGTGCCGTGCACCTCAAATTTCCGCGAGTATGCGTGCGGCAGGGTCGTGTTAAGGGTAAGGCATACGGTCTGCCCGCCCGCGCATTTAATAACCGTAGTTACAACATCGCCCTGCGCGTAATTTATATTTGAAAGCGGGTGCTCCGCGCCCTTTTTTTGTACGGCATATTCGTGCAAGCCCATTGCAGCCGACGAAACAGAGCAAAGCGTTAAAAAGCGGTTGCCGTTGTTTATATCGAGAATTTTCGCAATAGGTCCTATTTCGTGGGTGGGGTAGTTTTCGCAGTTGCGGTGAATATAGTTGCGCAGCCTGTAATGCCGTATTTCCTTACCGCTTGTAATTTCTTCCCTTAAATCGTGGCAGTACGCGCCAGAGCAGTGCATAATATTGCCCAAAACGCCCTTGCGCGCCATATTAAGCGCCATAAGCTCGCGCCTGCCGTAGCAGCAGTTTTCCATAAGCATAAGCTCTGTGCCTGTTTCCTCATAAGCGCGCACAAGCTTGCAGCAGTCGTCAACCGAATATGCTCCGCCCGCCTCAAGACCTACGTATTTTCCCGCGTGCATTGCCGCCACGGCAACCTCGGCGTGCGCCTCCCACGATACGGCAATATACACCGCGTCAAGCTCCTTAATTTTAAGCAGCTCTTTATAATCCGTAAGTTCGGCGGGGCGCGGAAAGCCCGCCTTTTCCAGTTTTTCCGCCGCTGCGCTCACCCTATCGGGCAAAAGGTCGCAAACCGCGGCTATTTCTATGCCCGCGCCGTTCTTCATCATTGGTATTATAGGGTTTTCCAGCATTATGTCCCCGCGCTGACCAAGCCCTATTATGCCTATTTTTATGTTTTCTTTCATAGCACTTCTCCTTAATAGCTTTGCGTGCTGCCCGAAAGTAATTCCGGGTAAGAATTTTCCACAAAATCGTATTCTCTTTTTTCGCCGTTTATAAGCCAGCACTGCGGCTGATTGTTATAAAGCCAATCAAGCGGCACGGCTTTATCCTTTTGCCCGGAATTGCGGAAAAACGCTTTTTTTATATCTTCCTTTATGCCGTCGGTAATATCGTCGGGCTTGACCGATATAAAAAGCGGACTGCCGCTGACGGAAAGGATATCCAGCCACTGCCTATTAAGGCTCCAATCAATCTTACCGGGGATTATTCCCACACAGTCGGCGTCAATTTTATAAAATGCGTTATTTTGGCAAAGCCTGAAAGCAAGGGTATTAACACCGTAAGCACGGGTGCGGCTCCAAAGTCTGCCGCTTGTGTCGTCGCCCGTTCTGTATACCTCAAAAATCCCTGCGGACAGGTGCGATACCGCATTGCAGGCGATAACAACCGCGTCGCCCGCAGCTTCTCTTATCAATCTGTAAAGCTCCGAAACCACTTCGGCGCTCGTTTTGCTTTCGTCATGAAAGCTCCAGCCGTCCTTTACGGTTATCTTGCCGTTGAGCATACAGCCGAACGAGCCGAAAAGGTCGTAGGTGGTGTAATCGTGCTTTATAAGCTCGTAGCCCCATTCGGTCATTTTGCGAACGGTAGACCTTACATATTCCCGAACCTCAGGAACGGTGGGGTCAAGGCAGTATGACGGCTCGTTATTTGTATCGCCGTCATTTATTCGTGATAAGCACCATTCCGGGTGCAGCTTTTCAAGCTCCTTATCGCAAAGCGGTCTTATCCATATTCCGGGTCTTACCCCGATTTTTTTAAATTCTGCGGCAATTTTCGCCATATCGCCGAACTTTTCATTCGGTTCCCACGGTCCTGCGCAGGAATTAACCGACCAGCCGTCGTCTATTACCGTAAACGGTCTGTTTTCGTTTCCCGCGGCAAGCTCGGCGGTTATTTCCGCATCCCTTATAACCTCGGCGCGGCTGCTTTTACCGTAAGCGTAGTACCAATTATTGCTGCCGTATACGGGCTTTTCGGGCAATCGGGGATTTTCGCACATAACGCGGCAAAACGCTTTTGCCGCGGCGAAAGCCGAAATTCCGCTGTATTCACGGCATACAATAACACCCGCAAGCAGCTGTCTGCCGTTAAGCCTTACGCCTGTGCCGCCGCAGCGCACATCAAACCACGCCGTGCAGCCTGAAGCGTCGAACTGAAAGCTTACAAAGCTGCTAGCTCCCGTCATAACTCCGCAGCCCACGGTCTTATCGCCGCTGTTCGCAAGAAAATACCACGGCATAAATATTTCCCCGTTTAGCGAGTGCCATTCCATATCCCCGTAGGAGCGCTCCCATTTATCCCCCATTATGCGGGTAGGCTCGGTAACGCGGTAATTCCAGCGCAGGCAGATAAAGCGCGGTCGGGCAACAGCCGCCGTTATATACACATAAAGCTTTTCATCCTTTATTTCGGTTTCAACCGTGCAGTCTTTGTTATCCGCTTCGCATTCGATTTTTATATCATCGGGCGCTCTTAAAATGTTTATCATATTACGCCTTTCCCTTTCGTATAAGGTACGAGGGCGTGCAGCTCCATGCGTGGCAGGCGCTGTTTAGCACGGGGTTTGAATAGGGTGTTACCCTGTCGTTTGTAACATCAAAGCATTCGGGGCAGCAATCAAACCCGGCGTTTATAATCGCGCCCCAATAGCTCTTTATATATTCGTTTGCCGTTTCTGCCATTCCGCAGGAATAAAGCGCCTCTAAATAATAGTGGGTCATAAAGGGCGAGGACATATGTATTTCGGGGTCATACCCGGCGGTTTTTTTAAGCAAACCTTTCGTTTCTTCGCAGTTCAACGCGCCCGAAAGCGCCGCCCACACCTGCGATTGCCACGAAATTTCACCGTTTTTCGCAGTGTAAAGTCCTGTTTTTTCGTCCATTTTTGAAAGCAGGGCGGAATTTACATCGGCAAGAATATTTTTAAATTTATCGGTAGGCTTACCGAGTTTTTCCGATAATCCTACCATACTGCGCAGCACATAGGCAAAATACCCGAGCGCTGCCGTGCCGCGGTCGTAATTACCGTGGTCTATAAAAAAGCCCTCGTTAATAATTCCCGCCATTCTGTCAAAAACACTGTCGGTATATTCTATTTGGTGCAGCGCAATTCCGTAAAGCTCTTCGGGCAGTGTTTTATCGCCTGTATTTTCCAAATAATCGGCAAGGCAAAGCACAAAGCAAAGCGAATAATCAAGGTAAAACCATTGGTCGGCATAGGGCGGAGTATCGGGAAATACGCAGGGCGGTACAAGCCCTTTTTCGTTCAAATGCTCGGCAAATAAGTAAATGCACCGCTTTATAAGGTCGGTATTGCGGAAAGTCACATAGTCAACCAGCGCCTGCAAGCGCAAATCGCCTATCCACAGCCTGCGGTCGCGTTTAGGTCCGTCCTCAAAAACATCCTGCTCGCACTCTTTAAGGGTATTAACGCATATGCGGTCTATTGCGGCGAGAGTGCTGTCCGCCGTATTAAGGGGCGGCGCATCGTCTATATCCACCGCCGACACCGCGTCGATATACAGCGCGGTTATATCTACCGCAAAGCGCACCGAATCGGTACGCTTCAGCTTTAAATATCTGAACGAATAGCGGCGCTCAAGGCTGCCCTTATATGGCATAAAGGCTATTGTTTTAAAATCGTTTTGCAGCCACCCGACAGACAGTGAATTTTCGCTGTCCTCCGCCGTTTCTGCAAGCTCAATAGGCATCTCGGCAAAGGAAAAGGCTATATTTGTGGGGGAATCGGGTATGTGCTCGGGTCTGCCCGCAAGTTCGATATTAAGATAGCCCGTAAAGTGACCCCCGAAATCTATTATTATTTCTTCCTTTTCAAGTGTTAAGGGAAAAGAAATATCCGAAAGCTTTTTAACTTTCCATCCCTGAAAGGCGGATTTATCCGCGCAAACCTCCGCTAATGCCTGCGGCTCTATTCTTTTGTGCTTCAGCGGTCTTTTATATGTATCCGATTTATTTTGCATTTTCTCACCTGTTACGCAAAAGCCCGATGCACCCTTTGCACCGGGCTTTTATTATTTCATTACTTCCCGTATTCGCTTGACGCGCCGATAATAACCTTTCTAAGCGCCGCAAGCTCTTTAGCACCGTTGGTATCGCTTGTAAGCCACATACCGCGGGTCACATTTTCAAAGCTCTCGCTGCCGGCGGCATATTTTTTCATTCTTATCATATCGAGAATGTTTATTTCGCCGTCGTTATTGGCGTCTCCCGGCTCTGCCGAAGAGATTATCTCACAGGTAATATTATCGAATCTGGCAGCGCCTGTGTTAGTTCTCGCGTCGATTCCGCACATATATTTGACCCAAACAAGCTCCGTCATGCTGTTAATCTTATTGTTGAAGGTGCCGGTATCTACGGTTTTCTCAAAATAGTACCAGCCGTCGTCACGGGCGGTAAAGCTCTCACCAGAATCCGCCTTGCCGTTCTTAAGGTAGTTTGCGAAATGAAGCCCCACACTGTTTCCGCCGCCGTATGACTTGCCGAAGCCGAGCCATATCTTAGGCTCTGTATTGCCGGATGTTACCTTGAAGTAGCCGGTCGCCTTAACCGCGGTATCGCCGAGGACGAATTTCACGGCGTCTGTATCAAGCTGCTGGAAATATCTTTCGGCACTATCGCCGCCTCTTATCTCAACGGCAGCAGAGCCGTCGTAAGAGCCGCCCGGAACTACAGATATATCCTTATCTCCGCCCAATACGTCATTCAGCATACCTATATCAAAACCGGGAACATCCTGAACAATATACGGAGAATTATCAACAGCGCTGCTGTCGCTTACAACAGCTTCTTTTTCGCAGAAATCACCGTTTGCAATAAGATTTGTTTTGCTTTCGTCATTCTTTGCGTAAACCTTTACATTATCAAGATAAAAATCAGCTGCCGTATATCCGCCGCTTCTGATTATTATAAACAGATCCCCTGCAGCGTTCTTTTTGAATTCCTTTGTAAAGGTGACCCATTTATCATTGCTTTTCAGTGCATAATTATATGCGTCTCCCGAACCGTCGCTCCATGAATACGGCGATTGCTCCAATGAAAATTTCATTGAATCCGCAGAAGCGCTGTAGCCCTTTGTTTTAGCTTCAAGCACAAATTCCGTGCCAACGTCATATTGACTTAATACAGAATTTTGAATTTGGTAAAGTATACGCGCCCACGGACGACCGTCGGCATCCGTATTTTCTCTGTGGAAATAAACCGCACCGGCATCGTTCGCGCCTTCATTTACAACGGTAATTCTGCAGGTATCGGTATCGGGATTGTTATACGCAAGATTGGTATTACCGAAATAGCTGCCCGTCCAACCGTCAAGCGTTGCAACATCGCGGCTTTTAACCCTTTCTTCAATTTTCTTAACATCCAGATCCTTAACGGTTATCCGGTCGCCGGAATTGCCGCGGAGGAATATACGAAACTCGTTCGAGGTATAGCCCTCGGGGACGGTAAATTCGGCAGTAACCGAAGTCCACTCCGTGCCGATGATTCCCTCGTGGGTATTCGTATACTTAATTTCCTTGGGGCTGCCTGCGCTGTCAAAGCCGTAGCCGCCCGCAATATAATAGCCCTGTGTTGACGCCTTTACGGTAAATGACAGCTGATAATTACCCGCCGAAAGCGCTATTCTGCGAGAGGCAAGCGATGTGCCCTCTGTGCCGTCAGCACCCGCACCCTTTGTAACAACGGGCTGATTTTCCGCGTTAAAGCTTAAAATATCGCCGCTTGTGTTATCGCTCAAATGCCACATATACTCTTCAAACGAGCCGTAGCTGCCTATGGTGCTGTATGCGCGGGTCACCCCTGCCGCATTTGCCGGAACCGCCCCCGCAAAGCAGGCGGCCGCCAAAGCAACAGCCAATACCTTGGGAAGCTTCTTTTTTAAGGAAAACGCTTTTTTCATAAAAATTTACCTCCAAACTTTTTTTCGGCATCCCGCCGGAATTTTATATTTACGCAGCCTCCGCTGCGCAGAGCTTAATTTATGGGTATTTCCCCGAAGAAAATGCCGCGAATGGTGCTTATTTCCTCGCTTGTTACGCCTATGGAAAGCAGGTAATTCTCTGCTTTTTCGGCAGGGGTGCTGCCTGAAAGCGCACTGAATGAGCTTAAAAACGCTTTCATTTCCTCTGTGGTTTTTGAAGAACGCAAGCCGACAAATGAAAAGCTGGTATATTCATAATCCTGTATGAGTGTTTTTTCATCAACTCCGAGCAGAGCATTGAGAATAAAACATACCGTACCCGTTCTGTCCGCTCCGTAAACGCAGTGAACATAGATCGGATAATTATTTACATCGGCATATGACGCAAATACCTGACGGTAAAGCTCCTTTTGGCTATCCGAAAATGCCGCCGCATACGGTGAAATTCGGAAATTAAGATACTGTGCAGATGAAATGACGCTCTTTGTTATTCCCCCGCTTTCGGAGCCCGAACGCAAGTCGAGGTCAAGTCCGACAGCAATATCCCGACTCAAGAGCTTATCGCCCTGCGAGGTCAAAACAGATTTACCCTTTTCATCCGGCTGCGCGCCCCTGAATGCCAAGCCCTGAAGTGTGGTCTTGCCGAAGGAGGTCTCATAGCCGCCGAGGTCACGAACATTTAAAACTCCGCCGACAGTCATCACGCGCGGACCTATATCTGCGGTTTTAAACGAGCTTTCCGCCTGTCGGGTAATTCCGTTTGCCGTGGCGGTTATTCTTACATAATATTTTGTATTTCTCAAAAGATTATTAACAGCTATGCTCTTATCGGTTGTATTAACCGTTACCGCGTCGGAGTAATCCGCCCTTGTACCGTATTCAACCTTGAATTTCGCACCCTCTACCGGACATTCAAGCACTATTTTTACATCCTGCGCGGAATCACTCATATACACCGCATAATCGTCAACCGTGGGATTTTCGGCGGTAAGATAAGCCCTTGCGTAATCGTTATATGAGTACGCAATATCGGGCGCGATCATAGCTACATAGGGTATCTTGCCGTAATCGGTAAGACCGAGCAGCAGTCTCTTGATCATTGCCGAATCGATGGTGTTTATGTAACCGTTGCCGTTTATATCGGCGGCATTGGGGCTTGTATATTCCGCTATACCGGCATTTACCTTTTTAAAGCGTATCATATCGAGTATATCAAGGCTGCCATCGGCATTTACATCTCCCGGCTCGCATACCCTGTAAAACGCAATGCTGTCGTAAAGTATCTCCGCGCCGGATGAATAAAAGGCGTTATCAAGCTGTACCTTTACCCGCGAAAGCGTGGCATCCTCCGGCAGGGTAAAGGTATAATTCATCTGTTGCCAGCCGTCGGTGCCGTTTGTAATTACCGTGTTAAGCCCCGACTCTGCCGGAACAGCAGAGGAACCGTTTCCGCGAAGCGACGCGCCGAGCCGCATATTCCCGCTCGCCTTTACATAAAGGCGGAGCTTATAGGTCGCGCCCGCGGTTATAGGTATGTAATCGCCTGTTCTTACCTTGTAAACGCTGTCGCCCGATTCCGCCGAGTGTGAAACCCGAAGGGCCGCGCCGTCATATCCCACGGCTTCGGCGGATATTGTATCCTTACTGCCGGCGGGCAATGCATTTTGCTCCCAGCCGTCAATTCCGGAAGAAAAGCCGCTGTTTTCTATAAGCGATTCAAAGAAATAGGACTCGGATTTATCGGCGGTTAAAAGATTTTCCCATTTTCCGCCCGAAAATCTAAAGGAAGCGGGACCTATATGCTTTTTGTAATAGTTATCGGTAAAATTACCGTCAAGCGATAATATATCGCCTTCATTTGCGGGACAGGTAATCTTCATATAGCCGTCGGTATATGCCGTAAATACGGCTTTATCGGTTGCGACTCCGTTTAAAAGCACCGCGCCCTCCTCTGCCGAAACATTGCCTATTAAGGAGCGCTGCGGCAGAGAGACCGTAAGGTCTGCGGTATTATCAGCTGTCAGTGACGGGATGATTTTTGAATCGGTCTGATTACCTACGGCAGGGTCGGTGCAGAAGCTGCCGAGCCCCTCTAACATATCACGGCCGCCCTTATCGATCACACGCAGATTGTCGATATACAGATCACTCATACCGTTATACTGGCTGAAAAAGATTATAAAATCGCTGCCGCCGTTTGTTTTAAAGCTGCCGGAGACCTCTGTCCAATCGGCATAAATATTTCTGTCAATAAACTTAAATATATTACTTGTATCCGTAAGCGATGAAAAGTAGAATGCCTCAGACAGCAGCCCCTTTTTACCCTTGACATTGACCTTAACGGTGTATTCGCCGGCAGGTATCGATTTATTCACGCAAATGCGTATATCTCCGTTTGCGGCAACATTTTTAATGTGCAGCGCTCCGTTATCAAAGCAGCCGTTGCCTACGATTTCGGCTTTTCTTATAGACGTGTAGGTGCCGTCAGAATATTTATACCAGCTGTTCGCAGTTTTACTGTCATTCAGCGCAAGAACATCCTCTGGAATATCCGGCTCATCGCCGCCGCCGGACGCCAAGCGGTCAAAATTACCCATTCCGTCAAGCACATCATTTCCTTCGGAATCAAGTATTTTGAAATTGTCAATATAAATATCGGTTTCCCAGTTATACTGGCTTACGGTTATGCCGAAAATGCTGCCGCCCTTGCTTGTAAACGGAAGCTCAACCTTTTCCCATTCGGGATAGCTTGTTTTGCTTATTAAATCGGCGTAATCCGACTGACCGCTCTCCTTAAAATAAAACTGCTGGTCTGCAAGCTTTAAAGAGCCCTTAATATTGAATTGCAGCGTGTATGCGCCTGCGGGTATTGTCTTTTTAAAGCCTACCCGCATATCGCCCTGCTTTTCCGTGGGCTTGTTTACAATATGCAGCGAGCCGGTATCATTGCAGCCGGACTCTGCTATTTCAATGAACCTGACCGAGGTATCCGCGCCTGAAAGCCAGGTTCTGTACCAGTAGTCCTCGGTTTCGCCGTCATACGGCTGCTGCATTTTATTTGTTTCTTCGCCTGTACCCTCTGTGCAGAAGTTTCCCGCACCGTCCAGCATATCGTTACCGCTTGCGTCCAAAACCTTGAAATTATCGATATATATGCTTGTTGCGGCATTGTATTGGCTGAAGAAAAAGCCGTAGGTGCTGCCGCCGCATGAGGTAAACGGCAGGGTGATCTCCGTCCAGTCGGAATAGCTCTTTACGCCGGACATCAGCTGAACCCGACCCTCGTCATTTCCGTCCTCCACAAAGTAAAGACTTTCCGCAAAGGTTCTGCTGCCTTTGATTTTAAAATTAAGACTGTAGTCTCCCGCGGCAATCGCTTTTGTAAGCTTAACGCGCATATCGCCCTGATTGCCCGAGTTCACAAAGTGCAGCGAACCCACATCGTCAGCACCGTCTTCTGCTATTTCGATATAGCGGGTCGATGTGTCCGCAGCGCCTCCGGGGTAGGTTCTGTACCACCCGTCGGATGAATAACCGTCAGCAATAGTCACAGGTCTTAAATTGCCCGCGCTCACTGCCGCCGACAAAGGCAGTGATGAAAAAGCGCTTAAAATAATTGCAAAGGATAACAAGTACGGAAGTATTTTTTTAATCATTCTTATGATCCTTTCTGTATTAAATTAACCCTTAACGCCGTCTCCCGAGGACATACCGTTTTGCAGCGGCTTTTGGAATATGGCGTAAATTATAAGAATAGGCACAAGGGCTATTGTCAAACCCGCAAAGGTTCTGCCGTAGTTTACGTCATAGGTTCCCGAATTTGTAAGGTAGGAAAGACCTATTGCCATTGTATACTTTGTATTATCGCGTATAAAGGTGAGCGCTGTAATATATTCGTTCCATGTGCCCATTATATTGAGCAGCGCCACAACAAAAAGCGAGGGCTTTGAAAGCGGTACTATTATTTTAAAGAATATGGTAAACTGGCTGGCGCCGTCTATTGTGGCAGCCTCTAAGAGCGCGTTGTGTATTCCGCGCACGAAGCCCGCCATCATAAATACCGAGAAAGGCATACCCTGTATTGCGTAGATAACCGAAAGCCACACCAGCGAATCGGTGATTTTAATTGAATCCGCAAAATAGTAAAGTGGCACGAGCATAAGCACGGCGGGCACCATCATAGCCACCATATAAAACTTTTCAAGCCCTTTTATAAAGCGGTTGTTGTATTTGGCAATAACATAGGCGTTAGCGCCCACTATAAGCAGGGTTATAGCCAAAGTCAGCACCACGGTAAAAAGACTGTTGAAGAAGTAAGAGCCGAAGCTCGCCTCGTTCCACGCCTCAACAAAATTGCTCCACTGCGGGGTTTTGGGCAGCGCCCAGGGGGAGGCGAAAAATTCCTGATTACTTTTAAGCGAGGTGTAAAGCACCCAAATCACGGGGAACGCCACCGTCACGCTCCAAAGCACAAGAAAAATTCTTATTATTCCCTGCCCTACCATAGCCGAGCGGGACAGGCGCGGAGTATTTCTTTTTTTACTCATTTACACTGTCCCCCCTTGACATAATGCGGTTGACTATGAAGGAAGCCGCCGCGGAGATTATAAGCATAAGTATTGCCGCCGCATAGGAATAGCCCACCTGCGGCCACTGGCTGTCAAAGCTGTTTTTGTAAACAAACACGCCCATAACCACCGAATCCTCGCTTACAGAGCTGCCGAGCATTGCCTGCACCATTGTAAAACTCGAACTGAACGATTGATACAGTATGGTTATAACCATAAACTTTGCCTGCTCCCACACTGCCGGCATAGTTATGTAGCGCAGCTGGGTCCACTCGCCCGCGCCGTCTATCGTGGCGGATTCGTACAGTTCCTTGCTTATTCCGTTTATGGCGGTAATCATTATAAGCATAAATAAGCCTATACCGCACCAGCTTGCAACAAAGGTGATAACCCCTATGGGGTGGCTGAAGGTCCACCCCATTTCGGGAATAAGCGCCGATAATCCCACGCCCCTAAGCAGCGGATTTAAAATACCGAAGTTCGGGTCTAAAACAAATGTCCAAATAGTGGAGATGATTATAACCGACAGTACGTTCGGCATAAAGAAGATAAAGCGGTATATGCCCGTTTCAGGCTTTGAAAACCGAAGGCGGGTCAGCGACACGGCAAAAAGAATTGTAAGCACGATTATTATAATTTCTTTGCCGAGAATTATAATAAAATCGTTCTTTATAGCCGCCAAAAATTCCGAATCGGTTATTACCTGTATGTAGTTCTGAAAGCCTACGAAGTTATCCTTTGTCAGGGCGTCGTAGCCCGACCATTCAAAAAAGCTCGTGTAAAGCGATGAAAAGATCGGGTAGACGCAGAAAAGAATGTAAAGTAAAAGCGGCGGCAGACAAAAAAGCGAGAAAAAGGCGATTTTCGATTTATCTGCGGGTCTGCGCTTTTTCAGTTTTGTATTTGACATTGCGGTCATTCCTTTTAATGTAAATCGTCAGCCTATCCTACTTTTTTCTTGGTAGCCTTTTGCAGCTCGGATATAACCTTATCCACCGTCATATCGCCCGAAACGAGCTTGTTTATGCACTGGTTTATAGTTGCGTCCACGCTGCCCCAGGTGGTGGAGCCCTTTGAAATAAGGGTTACTTCGGATGAATTTATCATTTCGTTTACCTGCTTTGCGGACTCGGTAAGGTTAGCCTTTGAAACGTCGGTGCGGGTTGCGCTCGGAACGGCGCAAAGCTCTGAAAATTTAGCCGCAACCTTATCGGTATAAAGGAAACGGAGGAACGCCTCTGCAGCCTTCGGATTTTTCGCCTTTGCGGCAATGCCTACGTTTGCAGCGTTGGCAACAACGGTTGTCTTCTGACCCGCGTCCTGCAAAACCGAGGGGTAATAGCGCATTTTAAAGCTTGCGGGGGTTGAGCTCTTCATTTCGTTTTCAAGCCATAAGCCGTTGGGTATAAGCGCCGCGTTGTGCTTAAGCCACGCCGCCTGACTGGTGATGTGGTTCATTGAAAGTCCAGAGGGGTCAAAATATCCCGCTTTTGCAAGGGTCTCTATTTTGGTTAATACCTTTTTAAAGCGCGCGTCGCTCCATACAGATTCACTCGCCGCGTTTGCAACGTCGTAAAAATACTGGGTATCGTTTGACGCTAAAGCCTCGGAAGCCACCGCCGGCATAAGCATACCCCAAACAAGGTAGCCCGAGTATTGACCCGTGTAGATAAACGGATACATTCCCGAGGATTTTACAGTCTTGCAAAAGCTTTGCAGCTCGGTGTAATTCTTAGGAACGCTCCAGCCCTTAGAGCTGAACAGGCTTTGGTCGTACCACATACCGTAGGTTGAAAGCAGAACGGGCATTTCGTAAATTTTGCCTGTGTTCTTATAGGTGCTTACAAGTCCGCTTTTAAGCTGGCTGCTAATGGGCGTTGAGGTGCCGTAAACCTTACCGTTCTTATAAAGCGAGCTTAAATCTCTCATCTTGTTCTCGCTCATCCAGGTAGAGGCAGGCATATTGCTGCCGTCAAGCAGTACAAAGTCGGGCGGGTTATCCTTTGCCCAGCGGGTCTTCATCTGCGCGTTTACGTTGGTATCAAGGTGCGCGTTTATTTCAAGGTTCGGCTGCAGCTTTTGGAACTCGCTTATGGCATATTCCCAGCACTCGCTGCCGTAGCCGCCCACGAATATCTGTAATTCAAGCGTGCCTTTAAGCTTTTCTTCGGATGAGTTGTTAACCTCGCCCGCGTTGTGCGCGGTGTTATCGCCCGAATCGCTTACAACATTGCCCGCGCCGCCCTTGTTATCGGACGAAGAAGAGTTGCTGTCGGTGCTCTCGGTCTTACTTTTCTCGCCGTCAATATAGCTTACGGTCTCGTCTATCTCGCTGTTTACCGTAGTCTTTGTAAGACTGCACCCGGCGGACATTGCAAGAGTTCCGCATGCGGCTATAATGCAAATGCAGCGAATGAGAATTTTTTTCATAAAATTGCACTCCTTTTAGTTTTTTGGGTTTTACTTTGGGGCTCTGTATCGGAGCCCCAAAGATTTTTAAAGCTCTGCGGAATTGTTTCCGCCTTTTTCCAAAGTAATTGAGGTATGCGGCGCTCCGTTTAAGGAAAGATTTACGCTTTGCCCCGCGTGGCGTGCGGCATAAGCCTTTTTAACCGTTGCCGTAACGCCCTCAAGCCCTCGCTTTTCTTTAAGCTTATCAAGCCTTACAGTACCCTTTTTGATTTTTGCGGAATATATTCGCTTGCCGTTCTTGGTGAAATAAATATTTTTGCCGAGAAGAACAATAAGCAGAATTACTATTGCCGCCAAAGCTGCAAGTGCCGCGGCGCACAGGGCAATAATCACAGGCAGGTTAAGAGAAACGGTGGTGTAATACTTCGTGTTTTTCTTGGTTATTGCCTGTCTTCCGTTATCATCGTCCGCGCTGCCGTTATCCGGCTTTACATCGGGTGCAGTCGGCTCAATATAACCGTTGTTTCCGTTATTACCGTTATCGGGCACGGTCGGGTCTGTGGGGTCGTCGTTATCGTCAAGCGGCAGCTTTTCGTAAAGCCTTGTGTAGTAAACCGCCACGGTGTGACTTTCCTTTATGTTGTTAAAGGTGTAGCTGCTGCCGTTTACGGTGGTTTTTACGCCGTCTATAAGCAGGTAGCCGAGCCTATACCCGCTGTTCGGCTTAAAGTTAAGGATCAGCTTTCCGCCGTATTCCGCCTCATTCAGTCCCTCGGGGCTTACCGTACCGCCAGCGGTTCTTGTGAAATAAAGCTTTATTTTATCATTCTTTGAAATGCGGAAAAGCCTTGTTTCGCCCTTATCCGAGTTGTATGTAAAGCTGTTTACGCTCTTAGCAATAACCTTGCGGTTAAATACATCATATACCGTGTAGCTGCCGGGCAGTGAAATGGTCTTTTCCCCGCCGAAAAGCGAATGAACGGAAATATAATTGTTATCGGCGTAAATTACATCGCTTGCGGTTTCATCATAGCTGTGGCAGCCGCAGTGCTTTAAAATGTTCCTTAAAATATCAGCCGGAATACAGGGTACTGCCGAGTAAATATTCGTCCAGTTATTTCCCTTTTCATCGGTCATTTCCTTTAAGGCAAAGCCTACGTTGTTTGTTCCGTAGCCGTTTTGCTCGGTGTGGTAGCCGAGGGTTACGGCGCTTTCATCGTCCACCGCTATAACGGGGGCTAAGGTTCTGTACTCAATCGCGCCGAAGCTGACGTCTGCCAGCCCCGCTGTCACCCAGCTGTTATAGTTTTCAACCTCAACCGTGCCCATAAGCTTGCGCTCTGTTCCCGTGCCGCTTATCAGCCTCATATTCATTCCTGTAAGGGCTGAAAGGTTAGCGACCGTGGTGGTATTTCCGTCGGACATACCCGATGTGAACACCCATATAATAACGTTGCCGTTTCTTTGCAGTTTTTCGCTTATCGCGCGGCGCTCCGCCTCTGTAACCTGCGTGGTCGAAAGCATAATATTTATCTTATGCTCGGGTACAAGCCCTTTTTCAAGGTCGTCAAGCAGGTATGTATCATACGGTGCGCCGAGGCTGTAAAGCTCCTTGCGCTGCGTAATCAGCAGCCCCTTATACAAAAGCTCGTTTGTAAGGTCAGATCCCGAATACGGCATATATGCGGGCGACTGCTCATCGTAAAACACCGCTATATCCGAAACGCTCTTGCGTTCAAGCCCTAATGATAAGGTCATTTCCTGCATCATGGCAGACGCAGTCTCCCACAGCTGCTTATCGGTGAAATATGTGCCCGCAAGGCTGTAGAGATACAGCCCGCAGCCCTTTGAAAGGGCATATGCAAAGTTGCGCTTTAACTGCTCTATGGATTGCTCGGCGGTGCGCGTCCAACCGACTGATGCACGCGCGTCGGGCGCTTCAAACATCGTTGTGGTGTGGTTGCGGTTGTCGTCCTCCGCTATATAGAGCTTTCCGTGCGCGGTAACGCTGTCTACCGCCGACATATAATCGCCCGAATAGCCTATTTCGCGCTCGCCGTAATTCCACGGGCAGGTTATGAAGTCAATGCTGTCGGATTCAAGTATCTTTTGGAACGAGGTTTGCGAAGTAGAGGCTGCCATATCGTAGTTCATAATGTTGAGCAGATAGCCCGCGTAGGTTCCTACGAAAAGCCTGTTATTGGTGGCTTTTTTCACAAGGGATGCAAAATAAAGCATTGCCTCTGTCTTCTTCTCGCCCATAAACAGCTCGTAATCTATTGCTTGGCGGTTCTTGCCCGCGCTTAAAATGCTGCCGAACTCGGTCTCGCTGCGCGCCGCAATGCTCGGAACAGCAGCAGAGGCAAGCGTTACGGAGCTGTCGCCCCAAGCGGCTTTCAGCGCCGCGTCGGTTTTATACTTTTCTTTAAGCCATGCGCGGAAGGCGGTAAGCCCTACCGATGAATAATCGCCTACCTTTGTGCTGCCGTTTATTCCCCACCACTGCCATTCATAGGTAGTGCCGCCCGTAATTTTAAAGCCTATAATATTATTGGCATAGGGCTGCTGCATAAGGTAATTTATTATTTCGGTAACCTTTTCGCCCGTTTCCTTTTTCCACAGTTCGGAGGAGAAGGACTCCTTGCTCACCGTGCCGTCGTTAAGCTTTACGCACTCCTCGGGGTGAGCGTCCAGCCACCACTGCGGCGGCGTGGTATCAATCGCCATAACAAGCTGTGAATTGGGATTTGCGGCAAGCGTGCCCAAAATCTGTTGGTCTATGGTCTCGGTCTTTATAGTCCCGTCGGACATCCAAAGCTCGCCGAGCGTTTCACGCGGAAGAATAAACGCAATTGAAGTGTCTATTCCCACGCTTGCCAGCCCCTCCATTTCGGATTGGTCAAACTGGGTATCGCGCTCGGGGCGGCTGTACCATAAGGGCGCCTGCGCCACGCCGTTCACAAATACGGTGGGCTTGCCGTTATACATTTTAATTTCGCTCTTTGTCGAAACCTCCTGCTTATACTGAGCAATTTTCAGGCTGCCGACCTTATTGTTAATGTAATAATCGCTGATTACCGCCACGGTGTTATCAAACTGCACCGTGTAATCGCCCGCCGCCAAAAACTGCGGAACGGTTATTTCAAACTCGGCGGTAAATTCCTTGCCCGTAGGCCACGATTTTGTGGTTTTTCCGTTTGCAAGGGTTATTGTTCCCGTGCAAATGCGGCTTGTGGAGTTGCGTTTCCAGAAATAAATCTTAAAGCTTGTAGCCTCGGGCAGCTTTTCGGGGATTTTAAGTTTAGCCGTAACCTTTACGGTATCGCCCGCGTAAATCGTGTTTTTCGGGAAAGTAAACTCGTCGGTTTCTATTTTGTAATCCGAATATTCCGAGAAATCGAAGTCGATTGCTCCCCAGCCGCCGCTGCCGACGTTAGCGTAAATTTCCGCCTTTGTCCAGCCGCCTGTTGACATATCGTAATCGGGCTTCATAAAGTTATCGGCGTCGGAGTCGCTCCACTGCGGGTTCGGGGTCTTGCTTTCCCCTATCGCCTCGCGCGCAACATACACGTTTTCATCGGTGTAGAACCTCAGCACGGAATTGTTATCCATCTTTACTATTCCGTCGTACAAAAGCGCATATCTGTAAACGCCGTTGTACAGTCGCACCGCAATAACGTTTTTGCCCTTTTGCAGATATTCCGTAATATCAAGTGTTACCGGCAAGCTCCATGTATCGCCCGTGCGGGTTTCCTCGTAAACCTTTTCGCCGTTTATGTAAACGTCGGCTCTGTCGTCCGCCGTTATCTGCATCTGCGCCGATTTTACGGTGCTTTCAAGGTTTATTTCCTGGCGGTAATAGTAGTAGCGCTCGTTGTTTTTCTGGCTTTCTATGGTATCGTATTCGGCAGGGTGAACTATCCACGCGCCCTCCCAGCCGAGGTCTACGCTCGGTTCTGCGGTGGTGCGTATAGCTGCGTCGTTTAAAGCAACGTCGCCCTCTCCCCCGCTCTTTTCAAACCGCAAAACGTAATACGCCGCGTTTATTGCCGTAAAATCAACCTTTATTTCGGTTGAAACGGGAGCAGACGATATTTCGCGCTCAACAACCGCGCCGGCAGGCTCGTTTTTCCAGTTATAGCCTATAAGGCTTAATTTACCGACTGCCGTGCCCGCGGTTCTGTAATGCGCGGTAAATTGGTAAGAATAATCGGTATTTATTATATCAATTTTCTTCTCAATAGCCGCGCTGTCGCCCGTGCCGCCCGAAATTACCGCCTCGCCCGATGTAGCGAAGGTGGGGTTGCCCTTAACGTCGGTCTTTTTAAAGCCGCCGAACATACCGTCCGATGAGGGGGAGGCAAAATCCTCGGCGTATACCGTTTCGTTGCTCTCGGTGTAGTTATAGTACTCTATTGAATCAAAGTATACGTCGGCTTTTCTGCCGCCTATGCGTAATGTGAGCGTAACGCTGCTCACATTCTTTGAAACGGTGTAGGGTATTCTGTATTCCTGCCAGTCGCTTAAAGAGCTGCCGGAATTAAGCGTCCTATCCTGTCCCGTCCAGCTCTGAACCAGCGTTCCTGCGCTGTTATAGCAGGAAAGCGACGCGGTAAACGAGCCGGATACCGAGTCCTTGCTGCGCATATGAATAACAAACTCTATTTTATCGCCCGCGGTAACGTTTATCTGTTTCTTCATTGTTGCGGTGGTATAGTTGATTCTGTTATACTGCTTTTCAATGTGCAGCGAATTATTCCCGCGGTAGTAAACGCTTTTATCGGCGGAAATTTTCGCAATACCGTCCGATGTGGCAAAGGTCCAGTTTATAGGCTTGCCGCCCGCGGTGTATTCAAAGTCAAGGTTCGGGTCTTCTACCTCGCTCGTTTCGGTAAGGGCTACGTTATCTATATACATATCCATAGCGTCCGCGGTGTTTGAAACAAGCCAGATTTTAACGAATTTCGCGTCCTTCGCGGTTTTAAACACCGCGCCGCAGCTTTTCCAGTCAAAGGAGCCGTATTCATACGCCTCGGTCACCCATTTGAACGCCTCAGACTCATCCTTAACGTTATCGCCGCCCGCGTTTTTATACTGCCTTACGCATATTTGCAGTGAGCCCTTTTTGTTGCCCTGCGACATTGCGTCAAAGCTGAGCAGGTAATTGGTATTTACCGTTACGGGCAGCATAATACTTTGCAGGTAAAGCTGAACGTCGCCCGTTTGCGGCTTGCTTATATGCGCCGCGGCGCTGCCGTCCTTAGACGCGCCCTCTGCCTTTACTGCGGTGTACGCCCCAAAGCTGCCCTCTTCAAATTCGCCCGGGTTATTCGGGTTTTCGCGGCGTTCGTACATATTCCAGTTAAATACCTTTTGTCCGTTTTCGCCGCTTTCAAAGTCTAAGTTCGGGTCGGTTGAGTCGCCTAAATACTCAACAGAGATATTATCGAATAAAAACTCCGCCCCCGCTTTATTTGAGCGTACTTCAAAGCGCATCTCGTAAAACGCGGTATCTCCGCCCGCGGTAAAATCTGCGGTGTAGCTGTGCCACTCGCCGTCGTTATTTTTGGAATTCGCGGCGGTAAGCCAGTTGTAGGAGGAGGTTTCAACCGTATCATATCCCCTTGAGGTGTAGGTTCTCACATACGGGAAAACGCTTATTTCCTCACCCGAGTATTTGCCCTGAAAAGTAACGCGGTAAACTCCGTTTGCCGCGGCGCTCATACGCTTGCCGTAAATTACCGCAAATTCCGTGTTTTCCTTTTCGGCTGTCGCTTTTACGGCGCCGCTGCCGTTTACACCCTCGTCAGCGGCATATTTAACCTTAAATATGCCTGAGTCGCTGCCGCCGCAATAATATTGCCAGTTAAGCGGCATATCGTTTTCGGGGTTTTTAATTTCAAAATCGTAGTTTTCGGGATTTTCAAGCAGCGTGAGCGTGATACCTTTAAGCGTTGCGCCGCTTTCCGATATATATGAAACGCGCATATACTTCGCGCCGTCCGGCACAATAAATATGCCGCCCGAGCTTTCGGGCTCGCATTCCTTGCCCGTATCAAAGGTTATTTTAAGCTTTCCGCCGCTGCCGTTTACCGCGGTGCGGAAAATTTGCCCGCCTTCAACATTGTAGCGGTAGGAAACCGCCGCGGAATTATCGCCGAACGAAATAACCGATGAAGCCTTGTCATAATCGGTCCTGCCCGAAAAGCTCCAGCCGGGAGCAGAGAGCACGCGCATATTTTCAAAATCGCCGTTTTGAATTAATTGCCGCGAGGTATCGGGCTGTGAATAAGAGTAGAAACCGCCGTTGCTTATAAGGTTTGTCTGCGCCGTATCGCTCTTGTCATAAACCGATATATTATCAATATAGCAGTCAACTCCGGCATAGCCGCCGGGAGATATGCAAAGCGGCGCCCACTGGGCATTTGTGACGGTAAATTCATAGGTCATTTTCGTCCATTCGGAATAATTTACATTATCGAACAAAAGTCCGCCGTCACCCGATTTTTCCCATTTGCCGAGTCCCCAGTAAAGCTCTGCCGCAAGCGGGTCGCCCGCCGCCTGCGTTGCGCCCTTGAGCCACAGCTCCATAACATAGGTCTTGCCGTTTTCAAGCCCTTTCAGCATATATGAAATTCCGGCTCTTGCGCGGGCGGTATTTTTTTCATAATCCTGATAAATATGTACGGAACCCGCGTCCGCATTGCCCTTATCTTCAAGCGTCACATAGCAGTTTTCAGGGTCGGGACTCGAATATCCCGTCTCCTGCCAGCCCTCCAGCGACGGAGAAATGCCGAGCGGGCAAAAGTAAGCGTTATCAAACAGCATTTTATCGCCCGCCGCGCCCTGGAACACAATTCGCAGTTGAAATTCCTTTGCGTTCTGCGGCGCCGTAAAATCTGCCGTAACGGTGTTCCAGCCGCTCTGTAAAGCGCCTTCCCCGGCTTTTACCTGCTCGGGCGCCTTGCCGTTATCAAAGAACCAAAACGCCGTTATAATATAGTAAGGATTACTGCCCGTTCCCTTTAAATCGGCACTGAAACGGTATTTTTGCCCCTGCTCCACCGAAATATTCGGGCTTGAAAGCGTAACCCAGCCCGCTCCCGCCGCGGCGGAGGCGCCCTTTGTCATTTCAAGCACACCGCCGTGAGAAAGGTCATTCGACAACTCAAGCGTATCGCCTGTATAGTTGTCATTAAGCGTCCATTTAAGCGTTTCCTCTTTAATCTCAGCGCCGTCAAAATTACCGTTAAATTTATCGGGGGATAAATATGTATAAACAATATCCTCAAAATCGCCGTTTTTAATCAGGTTGTTTGCCGTAACAAGATTATACCCGCCGTCTAAACGGAAATCTCCCTTTCCGTTCAAAACATCCTCGCCGGTTTCCTTATTCACTGCTTTAAGCGAATCTATATATACATCCGATAAACCGTTATACTGGCTGAAAACAAGGAAAAACCTGTTTGTACCGTCAGATTCGTAATCATAAGAAAAATCCGTCCAGTCGGCATAGCTTACGCGATCGGCGAACAGATTGCCGCTCCCGCCGTCTATATGGGCGGCGTCGGCAAAACGGAAAGTTTGACCCTGCGCCGTAACACTGCCCTTGATTTTCATTGAAACGGTATAACTGCCCGCCGGAACGCTTGCCGGCACAACAGTCAGCCACATATCGCCCTCAATTCCGGTATTAACAATGTGAAGCGCGCCGTCGCCGTTACAGCCGTCGTCTACCGTTTCCATATAGCGTGTTGCGGTGTTTTCCCACTTTTGGCCGTTACCGTCGGGGTATCTTACCCATTCTCCCGCCGAGTAGCCGGGAACGGTTTCATCCGCATATATGGGAGCCGCCGTACCGTATATATATAGGTATGCGTTATCCAAGGTGTATTTATCGCCAGATTTGCCGTTTGCCCCAAGCTCAATATTCATGCGCGCGTAATTCGCGCCGTCGGGCACGGTAATATCGCCGCCCAGCTCGCCGTAATCGGCAGTCGGTTTACTATTACCGAGGCTTATCGGTTCGCCGACGGAATTTTCGGCCTTTTCATCGCTGAAAAAGTCAATTGTAAGCTCGGCCTCCGCATTTGCCGCGGTCGAGCTTACAAAAGCCCCTCCGCGGTACTTTTTGCCGGGCTTTACCGACGTTATATCCGAAGAAAGGACAGCCGCTTTTCCCGAACTCTTGGTAATCTCGGCGCCGTAGCCGCTTATTCCCGCGGCGGCGGCAAGCTCGCCGTTAGAAACACTCCAGCCGGAAAAGCCCTTGAAAGTTTCATCGGGTTCCGCAAAAGCAGAAATCACGGGCAGAGAACCGAACGCAATAACAAGGCTCAGCGCTGCCGCGGTTATTCTTTTCCTCAAACCGATGATATCCTTAGTCAAAATAACACACTTCCCTTTTAATTTGCTGTTTTTATTATACATTAAGCACAACAAAGTGTCGTCACACTTTTTTTACGTTTAGGTTACTTTTTTTTACTACTTTTGCGGGAACGGATCAAATAGCGGTAAATAAAGGTTTTATTAATAATTTATTCATAAATTATAGTTATAATTAGACAAAAATAATTTGTTATTTCGAGGTGAATATGAAAGGTCGGAGCTTTTCGGGAAAAATAACCATACGCACAGAGCTTTTGTCGGTTTTTTTAACCGCGGTTTTAATACCCATAGTAATTTTCAGTATTTTCACGGTGCGTTCCAGCAATATTGCGCTTGAACGCGAAGCAAAAGAAACCTACACCCAAATGACAAAGCAAATAGCGATGATTTTTTCGGAGTATATTTCGCGGGTAGACCAGACTACGCGCATGGTGGATAACACCGCCGCCGTGCCTGAATACCTGCGCAATAAATTTACGGAATTCGAAACGGACCCCGTCTCTTTAGCCGGGCTTGAGCAAAGGGCGCAGGAGGCGCTTGAGCTGGTTGCGCGCACAAACGAGGACGTTTATTCCCTTATAATAACCTCGCTCGAGGGCGAATCTATTTCCTACACGGACGGAAAGTTCGACCGCCCCTCCTTTTCTATTGACGAAGATTACTACGCGCCGCTGCGCTCATCAACCGGCAACACGGTTCTGCTGCCGGTAAGAACCTCAAAATACGAATTTTCCGCCGACGCGCGGGTTTTCTCGGTTGCCTGCCGCCACCTTGATACTTCCTTTGAAAACAGCACGGGACTGAATATGTATACAGGTTACGTTATTTCGGAATGTCCCGTTTCGCAGTTTTCCGAAATATGCGCCGCGGGTAATTTCGGAAAAGGCACAATTCTTTATATATTTGATAACAGCAATACCCTCGTTTACACCACGGGTTCCGAAAAAAATATTCCCTCCGCACTGACAGGCGGCGGAAAGAATATCGGTAAAATTAAAATAGACGGCAAGGAATACTTACCCGTAAGCAGCTCCGTGGCGGATACGGGCTGGTCGGTTGCGGCGGCAGTGCCCTATAATTTCGTTACCTCCAGCGCAAAAACCCTGCTTAACCGTTTGGTTTCGTTAAGTCTTATTTGCGCGGCGGTTATAATAATAATGACGGTAATAGTATCGTTTTATTTCACAAGACCCATAAAAACGCTCCAATTTTCAATGAAGGAGCTGAGCGACGGCGACCTTGATACGCGCATATCGCAAAAGCGTAATGATGAATTCGGCGACCTTTTCAATAATTTCAACAGCCTGGCGGGCGAGCTCAACAACCTGATTTACGCCGTTTCGGAATCGGAAAAGCGGGAAACCGAGGCGAAATACCAAATGCTGCAAAGCCAAATAAACCCGCATTTTCTCTACAATTCGCTTGATACTATAAGAATGATGGCGGTGCTTGACGATAAAAACGATATTGCCGAGGCGCTGCTCAATCTGTCGGCGCTTTTCAGGTATCACATACGCAACAGCGATAAGCCCGTAACCGTAAAAGAGGAGCTTGCGCAAATAAAGAATTATTTATCCCTGCAAAAGCTGCGCTTGCAGGAAAAGCTTGAAGTGATTTATGATACCGACCCCGAGGCGCTCGGCTGCTATATGCCGAAAATTTTATTGCAGCCGATACTTGAAAACTGCTTTTCGCACGGCTTTAAGGATATTTCGCACAAGCTTATAATCACCGTCGGCATAAAAAAAGAGGGGCGGGATATTTGTTTCACCGTATCGGATAACGGCAGAGGTATGACGGTAGACGAGCTTGATAAATTGGCCGAAAAGCTCAGCCGCCGCGCCATGCCCGCCGAGCACGGCATAGGGCTTTATAATGTAAACGAGCGCCTGCGGCTCTATTTTTCCGATAACCGCGGGCTGATAATTCAAAGCCGCGAAAACGAGGGTATGTCGGTCTCGTTTTCCATTCCCGCGTCGCCCGACGCAGACGCGCTGTATCAGTTTAAAAAGCCGAGAAAGGAGAATTAAAAGCTATGCCCGAAAAAATGCTTACGGTTTTTCTGGTTGACGATGAAAGCATAATACGAAACGGTATGAAAAAGCTGCTTAACTGGGAAGATATCGGCTTTACCCTTGCGGGCGAGGCGGAAAACGGCAAGGAAGCGCTGCCGCTTATACTCTCGCTTACGCCCGATATTGTTATAACCGACCTTAAAATGCCCTTTTGCGACGGCATAACCCTTGCAACCGAAATAAAAAAATCTCTGCCGACAACAGAGGTTATTATTCTCACGGGCTATGATGAATTTGAGTATGCAAAGCAGGCTATAAAAATAGGCGTTTTCGATTTTCTTTTAAAGCCCGTTTCTCCCTCTGAGCTTAAAGAAACACTGGAGCGGCTTCGTGAAAAGCTCGCGGGAAATAAGGAGCTTGCCTACCCTCTCGGCAGCGAAATAGCCCTTACAAAAGCCATAGAAGAAAAAGATCAGCAAAAAAGCGAGGATATATTAAAGGAAATTTTCGCCTTACTTAAAGCGTCACCCGACCGCGACGCCGCCTACGCCGTAAGCCGCAAGCTTTCGGATGAGCTTGTAAGGGTATGCCGTGAGCAACTCTCCGCCCTTTCGGTTTCGCCGCCGAAATTCGGTAAAGACGGCGGCACCGAGCCGATTTTTGAGGCGCTTAATAATTATATGCTTGGCTCGTTTGAAGAATATGAAAACCACAATTCCTCGCAGCTGGTTCAGAAGATAATGCGCTATCTTGAAGAAAACTATGCGCAGAACATTACCCTTTCGTCCCTCGGTGAAATGTTCTATTCAAATTCAAGCTATATAAGCCGTGTTTTCAAGCAAAAAACCGGAAAAAATTACAGTGATTATCTGCTGGATATACGCATTGAGCAGGCCAAAAAGCTGCTTACGGGCACTAACTTTTCCATCGGCAGAATAAGCGATATGGTCGGCTTTGACAACACGAAATATTTCAGCAGGATTTTTAAGGAAAAAACCGGCGTTCAGCCGATTGCGTACAGAAAAGGCGGAGGAGAAAAGAAATGAATGGGCTTTCTTCATTCCTTAAAAAAGCGCTTGCCTGCGCAAGCTCCGCGCTGCTACTGCTGACTGTCGGATGCGATACGAATATGCGCGCTTCCCGCAAAGCGGTCGGCGCGGCGGTAAGCGCCGAGCTTAAAATATACTGTAATTCCTATTATTACCACGCGTTTGAAAGGATAATACGAACTGTTAATTCGGAATATGCCGATTTAAAGGTAACCTTTACCGAGGCTGAAAGCAATGCCGATATTTTAATTACCGACCGTATGGATGATGAGCGCGCTAAAGGCTTTGCCGCGCTTAACAGCATGGCAGATACCGCCGATTTTATTCCCGAGCTGCTTTACCGCAGCGGCGAGGATATTATAGGCTTGCCCCTTTTTTTGGAAACCTCGGGAATATGGATAGATAAGCTGCCGTATATCCGTGAAAATGCCGCCGTTCCCTGCCGTTTCTCCGATATATTCGGTTCGGAATTTGTGAAATCCAACCCAATGCTTACCGACAGTGAAAATCTTTACTGGGGCTTTATAGCTCCGCTGTGCATTTCATGCGGCGCCTCTGCGGAGGATATAGGCTCCGGTAATCTTTCGCGGGAGCTGCTGGCTCAGGGGCTTGAAAGGCTTAAAAAAACGGCGGATTCCGAAATTTTAAAAAAATCCCAAAATCCGTCCGATTCGTTTGTTTCGGGCAAAACCGCAGGTTGGCTCTGCTCTTACCTTGATATAATTAAAATTCAGCAAAATATGCCGCTTTCCTCCAAGCTGGTTTTCTCGCCGGGAATTGCGGCGGAAAAAGACGAAAATATAAATTTACCCGTACGCGCCGATACGCTGTTTGTAGCCGAAAAAGCCGATAAAAAAGCCGCGGAACTGTTTATAGCCGAGCTTTTCGGTGACGGTAATATTTTAAGGCTCATAACAGATACGCACCTGCCGCCGGCGGTAAAGGTTAACTGCAAAAACCACTCCCTGCCCGAAATATTCCGTGAGTTTTATTCGGTGCTCTCATCAACAGCCGTTAAAACGGTATATGTAACCGATAAACGCTCCGACAGTACGGTTTCGCAGTTAAACGCTTTGATTGACGGCTTTTTCACACAGTAAAATAAATTTTGTGCGCGGCAGGTCAACCGCAAAAGTAAGGAGAATACCGTAATGTTAAAGCTAAAAACAGAAAATTACCGAATTGCCGCCGTTTATGATATGCGGTATGAAACACCCGTTGATATAACCGACGGCAGCGGCAATTTCGCCGAGCCCGTGTATACCCTTAAATCGCAGGATATAACCAAAGAGAAAAAGCCCGAGTTTATACCGTATAACGATTATTCCGTTTCCTATACCGAAACGGAAAACGGCATACTGCTGAATAAAGAGTTCGGGGTTTCCTTAAAAGCGGAGGAAACAGACGGCGGAATTGCGTTGGAAATAAATTTCACAAACGCGGATGTAAGCGCCTGCGGAATTTCCCTGCCGTTCAGCTTTATGGGGCAAAAGAACAATTCATGGGAACTTCAGTTTACCGCTTCAAGCCCCTACCGCACGGCAGACGGAAAGCACTTTATGTTTTATCTTGTGCGGCCCGACGGGAAAAATCTCGTTTGCATTGCAGAAAACGAAATAGACGGCTACAGAATAAATTATTCGGATTTCCTTTGCGGGCACTATATTATGGGCATACAGTTTCTCTCTCAATTCGATAGGGCTTACGGAAGACAGACAAGAGCGGAGAAAAGGGTAAAGCTGCATATAAAGGCGGTAAGCACCTACCGCGAGGCTCTTGAAAAGGCAAGCGGGCTTTGGGGTATGCCGGCGCTTTACTATGAAACCGCAAGCGGATATAAAAATCAGCCGTTCGGCTTTTCTGCCATAGGTAAATGGGATAAAATTACGGTCACCGCCCCGTCGGGGAAAAAGGAGGTATTGAAAAACACCGCCTTTATTCCCGATGAATACGGAATATACACCGCAACGCCTTATAACGGAAACATTGCGGGCGCCGATTGCGGCTTTTTTATTCATGACGGGCTTAACGATATGTTCCGCCGCGCCTGCCTTTCGGTAAAGCAAAACAGAGACATTATAATAGGAAAAAACGCAGAGGGCAAGGAAATATTCAAGCCCGCTCATTTAACCTATCGCGGGTATGAGGACTATAATCTGTGCGAGCACGCTATGTGGTGCTGGGCGGATCTGCGTTATATGCGCACTTTTGGAATATGCGAGCCGATAGCGGACGATGTAAAAAATATGTTGGATATAATTACGGGCAGCTGCGATTGCGCGGTGGACAGATGCACCTTTGACGATAATTGTCTGACTCATAATTCAAACCGTATTCAGGAAGCATATAACGGCGTAAATATTCTGCTTGACGCATACCGTGTTTTCGGGGATAAAAAATATCTTGAATTTGCGGTCAAGGTGCTGCAAAGAAGACTTAGAGACGATTTATCCCCCGAGGGGGCGATTTTACGCCGCGGCAGCGACGGCGCTACGGCAGAAATTGCCGATTATACCACGGTGACCTGTATGGTAATACCAATTGTGGATATGGCTGTGCTGCTTAAAAAGCTCGGTGATGACAGATTCCGCTTTTTCGAGCAATGCGCGGAAAAAACAGCCGATTTTGTAGTGAAACGCGATTTGGATTTCCCGACCGAGGGCGGCTTTAACGAGCAGGTCAATACCGAGGTTGAGGAGGGTTCTATGTCCTGCTCGGCGCTTACCGTGCTTTATACGGCGCGGTTTATTAAAAACAAAAAAGAGTATCTTGACTATGCGGAAAAAATCTTAAAAATACACGACGCCTTTACCGTTTCCACGCCCCACCCCGTTATGTTCAGGTCTTCTCTTCGCTGGTGGGAAACAATATGGGAGGGCGATTCCGACGGACCCGCAGTGTGCTACGGTCACGCCTGGTCTGTCTGGCGCGCCGAGGCGGAGTATTGGTATGCCCTGCTCACCCACGACGATAAACGGCTGCTTGATTCGTATAACTGTTTTATGACTAATCTTGCAAAGGAAGATTCGGGCGGAAATATGTACGCGATTTACCAGTATGAGCCTATTTCATCGGGAGCGCTTGCAGAAAACGGCGAAAGCGTTGATTTTTCGGATCGCACGGGCTTTCCGAAAAGACACGATATGACCCTTTCAAGATATTCCTTTGCCCGCGGGTATGACACTTGGCTTAACACGGTTGCCGTTTTGCCCGACCGCGTTATCGGCGGGTATAGGCATGGAAATGAAATAATTCCTTTTTCGGATGATTTTAATACGCTGTATATCGGAAATATAGCGGACGACCTTGAAATAAAGGTCCCGCACAATGTCAGGATTATTGCCGGTGAAAAAATAAAGATTTCGGGAGATAATATTATTCGCATTAAAATCAAGCAATAATATTAACGCCCCGCAAGCAACTCTAAACGCGGTTTATTCAAAATATCCTTTGTATTCAATTTGCGGCTTATCGTTCGGGAACAGGTACGAATATAGATCCACAAAATAATCGTCGGTCATGCTCGCTATATAGTCTGTTACAAGCTGATTGGGCTCTGTTTCTTCGTAAGGAATATCCCTTTTATAATGTGCTTTATTTACAAAGCTTATATGGTGCGTGAATATAGGAGAATCAAAATTACCGTTTACAAGGTCTGAAAGCAGTCTTTCATAAACCCTTGCCATCATAGGCTGTACGGTTTCGCGCATAGCCGATTTTACCGAATCGTTTTTATATATAAGCTTGTAGTTATCCGCCTTTGCCTTTTTAAGCGCCGCAAAATGTTCTTCATCCATTTTTATATACGGCTTTTTGTAGCTGTTTTCTACTATATTAACTATAAGGTTGTTAATAATTTCCGCATTGTATGAGCCGATAGCGCCGCTTTCAAACTCGGCGTTTGAAATAATATGCGCGCGCTCGGCGTCCTGCCTGTCCTTGCCGAGATATGCTATAATATCCGATATTCGCATAACGCAGCCCTCAAGCGTTGCGGGAACCAATTTGCGCACATTCATTTTATCCACAAAGCATGCTTCTATTTGCCTGTCAAACTCCTCAAATCTATCAAGCGGCTTCGGGTGATACTCCGAAAGCTCCATTTCACCGTCGTGCGCGGCAATTCCGTTAAGGGTTTGCAGGGTAATATTGAACGGAAAAATTTTATCAAGCACCCTTACCGACTGAATATTGTGGCTGAAATGCCTGCCCGTGTGCGAAAAGAGCAGCTCATCGAGAAATTCCTCGCCCTCGTGACCGAACGGCGTGTGACCTATATCGTGTCCGAGCGCGATTGCCTCTATCAAATCAAGATTAAGGCAGAGCGCCTTACCTATTGTGCGCGCTATACGGGAGACTAACTGGACGTGAAGTATGCGGTGGGTTATATCGTCGTTTTTATAAAACGAAAATACCTGTGTTTTATCCGCATAGCGGTTAAAATAGGGGCAATGAATAATTTTATCCGTATCCCTTATAAACGCGGTTCTTATAGCGGTTGCCTTGTCCCTTTCGTTATCTCTGCGCAGTGCGTTTTCTTCTTTAAAGCCAAAAGCCGAAAGATTATCGTTCTTTCGGTCTTTTTCTATTTGTTCTGAAATATTATCGGAAAGCTTTTCATAGTTAAGCATTATATTCACCCTGTCAAATTATAACACAGAAATTGACTGAAAGCAATTTTTATGTTAATATGATTATGTACCGAATATGTCAAGTAAATTCTCAAAGTAAATGCAACAGTACGAAAAGGTTGCATTTACTTTGAGAATTTACTTTATATATTTTTTAACCTACATATTTTTAAAACGTCGTTGATTTGTAGGTTAATTTGTGATATAATATTATTAGTCTGGAGGTAATATTATGACTGATATTATTAACGAATACAAAGAATTACTTACCTTAAAACTTGAAATCGAACAACAACTCAGTAACCTACCAAAGGGATATATTTCTAAAAAAACGATTGGTGGCAAGCAATATTTATATTTGCAAACCCGTAACGGTAATACCGTTGAGAGTAAATATATCAAGGCAGAAGAATACCAAGATATAAAAAATCAACTTTCTTTAAGAAAAGAATATGAGGCAGAATTACCCGAAATTTCAAAAAGGCTTGCAGATATTGAAACCGCCGCAGAACTATTAGACAAGGCAATACTTCGCAAATTAAAAATATTGAAACTTACAAACGGTATGGACAATATTTCATACGAAGAAAAAGAAAAACGAATTTCTTTTTCAGAAGCTATGACTTCAATTGAGGGAGTTCCGGTAAGCGATAGGGTAAAAAGCGATCTCGCAAATTGGAAAAACGGTAACATTACATTCTTGTCAGTCTTTGAGCAAACACTCAGAAGATACGGTTTTGTGACGGAGGCTTAACAAATGCGTGATCCTTATTTATATGATGATGTTAATGTGCTTAAAAACTTAGCCTGTATAAAAGATGCCGAACTATTGCGCAAGGCCGAGGCTGACATTACAGGTCTTGCAATGGCGGCAATTTATGATTATAAATATGATAAGATTAATACCGGAACCTTACAGGATATTCACCGCAATATCTTCGGTCAAATATTTGATTGGGCGGGAGAATTCCGCACAATTCAAATGGTAAAATACGAAGATGTTTTAGGCGGCGATACCGTTCGTTATGCTTATCCTGAAGAAATAAAAAAACAGTTAAGCATTACTATGAAAGAAATCGCCAAGCTTAAAAGAACCGGAGATAATGACAAAGATATAGTTTTCAGGCTTGTTCGTATTATAGCAAGTATTTGGCAGACACATCCATTCCGTGAGGGTAATACAAGAACAGTTATAGTGTTTGCTGTACTGTTTGCAAAATCATTAGGCTTTGAGGTTGAACACGAACTTTTCAAAAACAACTCTGCATATGTTCGCAACGCTCTCGTTTGGGCTTCACAGGGTATTTATTCAAAATATGAATATCTCGAACGCATTTTCTTCGATGCTATTTTAGGTGAAGATAATGAAACTGACACCCTGAGCGGAACTAAAGCAGATAAATACGCCGCCATTGGTGAGTATAAAGTTAATGACTATAAAGAAAGACCGCATGAATATACAGAATAACAAAAATTAGACGTTTAATGTTGAGCATTCGCATAGCAAAGATAACGAATACTTCTACGCCGCCAATACTTTTTATGACTTGAAAAAGCCGCTTGCTGTTCCCAACAGAAAGTACAATAATTCTTTATGTGTCCTCTTAATTGGAAATTTTCTGCCGATTATTTGTTTTCCTATTTATCCAACGGCGAATTTTTCTGATTTTTGTAAACATGCACTTTTGATGCTATTGATTTTTCCGAACAGGGTTAAAGTCAAATTTTGCGCCACAGTAAACAAAGAAATACAGCAAACGTATTGTAATAAGTTTTTATAATTTCCGACACAACGAATGTTTCGAAGAAAGCTCTAGCCATTGTGCCGTTTTTAAGAACATCGGGAGTATTCCGTATGGAAAGCTAAGCGGCAAGTCAGGTATCAAGAACATAGAACTTTGGAGTCTTAACTGCTATTTTCCCCTATTTTATGCTTAGTGTAGCATTGATTTTATAAAATGTCAAATAAAGTTTTTTCACATGGGATGTTTACAAACAATGCTTGTTTTTCTTTCTATATAATGGTATCAAAACAATAAGCGGCACGAAAGGAGGAAACATTACACTGTTTTGATACACATTAAATTACGGAGGAAAAAGTAATGATATATGCAGAAATTAAAGAAAACGGAAGGATTAGCGTATTTCAAAGCACCGTTTCTGACAGTGTAGAGTTTGAAACGATAAAATTTGAATTTCCGGAAAGCTGGAACGGCTTTACAAAAACGGCTGTATTCAGAGGAAATAATGAAACGCTCAGCGTGATTCTTAACAGTGACAGTAATTTATGCACCGGCGAGGATGAATGTTATATACCTTACGAGGTTATAAAAGCACCGTCATTTACAGTATCGGTATTTGGGAGTTTAGAAAATAAAAGAGCAACAACAACCAAAGCTGAAATACGAGTGACCGAAAGCGGTTACGGCACAGGTGATGCACCGTCGGAGCCTACTCCCACCGAGTATGAACAGCTTGTCAGCATTGCCAATGCAACAAAACAGGTGGCTCAATCTGTCAGAACAGACGCAGACAACGGCACGTTTAAAGGTGACAAAGGTGATAAAGGCGACAAGGGAGATAAGGGCGACCCGTTTGTTTATTCCGATTTTACCGATGAACAGCTAGCACTGCTGAAAGGCGCAAAGGGCGATACAGGAGATACAGGACCTCGCGGCTTGCAGGGCGAAAAAGGCGATACCGGCGAGCAAGGCGTGCAGGGTGTTAAAGGCGATACAGGCGCTAAGGGTGAAAAAGGTGACAAGGGCGACGCATTCACCTATGCGGATTTTACCAATGAACAGTTGGCGGCTTTAAAAGGTGAAAAAGGCGACCCGGGAAATATTGAAAATATTGATCAGGTATATTCTCCGACATCTGAAAACGCGCAGAGTGGTAAAGCCGTAAGTGAGGCATTGAATGCTATAAATGCAGAAAAAATTAAATGCAAAAATGATGAAATAGGAATAGATGCCACAAATATACAATCAGCAATAACAGAAATAATGACTAAGTTGGGCACAGTTGCATATATGATGAAAGATTCATGGGAAAATATTCAAAAAATAGTTCGATCGGGTTTGGCAAAGAGCACTTTTAAAATAGGTGATCAACTTACATGCTTAAAAAACGGACAATTACTTACATGGGATATTATCGGAATAGATCATGATGTTCCAACCGATACCCGCTACAAACACTCATTGACAATACAATTGCATGATTGTTTTAAAACTTCGCAGTTTGAAGACGCAGAAGCATTATATTATGCCGAAACTGAGTTGCCGGCAGGCACATACCATTTTTGTTTACCCCAAGGCTATGATGTTGCAAATGGCGGAGGTAAAACACTTTGTTTTACAACTACAAAGCCTATTCCCGCAGGAGGGCAAATTTTATTCCCTTGGAATTACAATATGCAAAGCACATCTGTTTTGCTAAAAACCTACAGTTCCAATAAAAGTACTACACCAATTGAAAGTGTCCAAGTCACTGAAGGAAACAACGGTACGCTATTAACTCAAATCAATCAAATTCAGTGTGTTAGATATGGCAATAATACCTATTATGGCTCGTCTATACAACAATATCTTAATAGCACAAACGGTTTGTGGGAACCGGTAAATAATTATTCAAGATGTCCTGAGTGGAATAATACTACCGATTTCTTTTGTAATGGAATAAGTTCAGATTTTTTGAAAGTACTAGGAGCCGTAAAAAAGACATATAGTCTAAATAAAGTAACAAAAAGCGGAGATTTAGCAGAATTCAACGATAAATTCTTCCTTCTTTCAGTTACAGAGGTGAGTGGCGAAAAGAACAATAATTATTTTGAAGGTGAAAAATACCCATATTACGACGAAGATTCAAACAAAATTAAAACATTCAACGGGCAAAACAGCCGTTGGTTGCTAAGAAGCGCAAATTGTCTGACACCGTCGTCAATATTCAGTGTCTCCGAAACTGGTAATATTCCAGGTTATAATTCCAATGCATATTTAGGTATTACTCCGGCTTGTTGTATTGTATAATGAAATTCCATTTTTCATAGAACTGTTAATTCCAAGAAAAAGCACGGAAAACTGCCAATCGGCGGCTTTCCGTGCTTTTTTGACGGCTGAAAATTATTTATATATAAAAAAAGACCCGACCTATTGCCGAGTTTTGCAAATATATTACATAATTGGGGTATATAATTGACAATTTCGCTTTAATGTGCTAAAATAATATGCGTAAATTTATTTCTTGGAATATAGGTTCCGAGAAAAAGAAAGGGCGGCGTTTTAAATGGCTGATAACAGCGGTATTAAGCTTTTTGAGCATAATGAAACTGCATACATTTCAGCTGTTCAGATGCTTACCGAAACAGGCAAAGCCGCCGTTATTCACCCGACAGGCACGGGTAAATCCTTTATAGCCTTTAAGCTGTGCGAGGATAATGCCGATAAAAAAATATGCTGGCTCTCCCCCGGTGAATATATCTTTAAAACGCAGTGTGAAAACCTTACGGCGACAGGTTCTGCCGTACCGAATAACATTGCTTTTTTTACCTATGCAAAACTTATGCTTATGACCGATGCAGAGCTTGAAAAAATAAAACCCGATTACATAATTTTAGATGAGTTTCACCGCTGCGGCGCAGAAATGTGGGGACAGGGCGTTAAGCGCCTTTTAAATATGTACTCTGACACTCCTATTTTAGGGCTGACTGCGACTAATATACGTTATCTTGATAACAGGTGTGATATGGCAGACGAACTGTTTAACGGAAACATAGCCTCGGAAATGACGCTGGGTGAGGCAATTGTCAGAGGAATTTTAAATCCGCCGAAATATGTGCTGTCCGTTTTCGGCTACGGCAATGAATTTAAAAAATATGAGCAAAAGGTAAAAAATACAAGGTCAAAGGCTGTAAGGGCGGAGGGCAAAAAGCACCTTGATACTTTAAAGCGGGCGCTTGATAAGGCGGACGGGCTTGACAAGGTGTTTGCAAAGCATATGCCTAAAAGCGGCGGCAAATACATAGTTTTCTGCGCAAGCTTTGACCATATGAACGAAATGGCGGACAAGGCAAAAGAGTGGTTTGCTAAGGTAGATACCGAGCCGCATATATATAAGGCATATTCAAACGACCCTGCTGCAAGCAAGGCTTTTTCTGCTTTTAAGGCGGATGTAAGCAAACACTTAAAGCTCTTGTATTCAATAGATATGCTCAACGAGGGCATACACGTTGATGATATTGACGGGGTTATACTTCTCCGCCCCACCGTTTCCCCCATTATTTACAAGCAGCAGATCGGGCGCGCGCTGTCGGCGGGCAAAAAGAGCACTCCCGTTATTTTTGATATTGTGCTTAATATAGAAAATCTTTACAGCATAGGCGCTGTTGAAGAAGAAATGCAGATTGCCACAGCATATTACCTCGCTCACGGCGAAGACGGAAATATTGTATATGAGCATTTTGAGATTTTTGACGAGGTGCGCGATTGCCGTGAGATTTTCAGCAAGCTTAATACGGTGCTTACAGCCTCGTGGGACTTAATGTATGGACTGGCACGGCAGTATTTTGAATTAAACGGAAATCTTGAGGTTACAAAAAGATATGTAACTCCCGACGGGTACACATTAGGCTCTTGGATAAATACACAGCGATTGGTGCGTGCCGGCAAGGTCGGCGGAAAGCTTACGGATAAGCAGGTAGCGCAGCTTGATGAAATTGGTATGCGTTGGGAAGGAATAAGCGATTTAATCCGGGAAAAATCGTATGTGGCAGTGTGCGATTATAAAAAGAAATACGGAAATTCGAATATCCCGGCAGCATATGCCACGGCAGACGGCTGCAAAATCGGGCGCTGGATACGCCATCAAAGAGAAAAGTACGATACATTAAGCCCCACACGAAGAAAAAAGCTTGATGATATAGGATTGTATAAGGTGAAAAGCACGGCGTCAAGGCAAAATTATGCCGGTGAAAATTTATTGTTTGGGGAGCAGATTTAATGTATATAAATTTCTTTAAAAGAGCAATTGATATTATTCTTTCGTTTATAGGCATTGCAGTTCTGGCAATACCCATGCTTATTGTTGCGGTAATTATAAAGCTGGATTCTCCCGGTCCGGTATTTTTTAAGCAAAAAAGGGTAGGTAAAAATAAAAAATATTTCACAATAATAAAATTCCGTTCAATGCCCGTCAGCGCTCCGCACGATATGCCCACGCATAAGCTTGAAAATTCCGAACAGATGTTAAGCAAATTTCAGCGGTTTGAGAGGAAAATGTCGCTTGATGAGCTGCCTCAGCTTTTTAACATATTGAAAGGTGATATGAGCATTATAGGTCCGCGCCCCGCTCTTTGGAATCAGGATGATTTAATAGCAGAAAGGGATAAATACGGTGCAAACGACGTTCGCCCCGGACTTACGGGTTTAGCGCAGGTAAGCGGAAGAGACGAGCTTGAAATACCCGTTAAAGCAAGGCTTGACGGCGAATACACCGAATGTCTTAACGCCGGCAAATTCAAGGGCTTTAAAATGGACATTATTTGTTTCTTTAAAACCATTACTTCCGTTTTAAAGCATGACGGTGTAGTAGAGGGCGGCACGGGCGAGCTTGAAAAAGAGAAAGAGAAGGTTGCCGCGAAATGAAAAAAATTCTTATTACAAGCGCGGGCAGCTATATTGGCACGTCGTTTGAAAACTATATAAATACAAATTTTCCCGATAAGTACACGGTAGATACCGTTGATATGATAGGCGACGCTCACGGTAAGAAAATCAGGCTTGTAGGCGGGGTTACTTGGCTTTTAAAAATTATGAGCTGTTTCATCGGGCTTGTGAATAAAGCGTTAGGTAATCTTACTTATGAAAAGTCCATCGGTTGTTATAAGTCAATTTATGAAGTGAAAAAACCGAACGAGTCAATAGAAGAATCAGAAAAATGTGTTTATATAAATTACAGGAAGGAGTTAAAATGAATTTCTCTGTTTTAATGTCTGTTTATTTTAAAGAAAACCCGGAATATTTTGATTTGGCGCTTAAAAGTAATTTATTAGACCAAACCTTGAAGCCGAGCGAATTCGTTTTAGTATGTGACGGTCCGTTAAACGCCGATTTGGATAAAGTTATAGAAAAGTATCGCAAACTGTTTCCGGATATTTTTAAAGTTTACAGACTTTCTGAAAACGGCGGTCTAGGCGAGGCGCTGAATTATGGATTGAAAAAATGTACTTATGAAATAGTAGCTCGATCAGACAGTGATGACATTTGCGTAGCCAAGCGTTTCGAAAAACAAATTGAATTTCTCAAAAACAATACGGATATTGCCGTATTGGGATCCGCAATTGATGAATTTGATTTTGACCCTGATAAACGAGTGTTTCTGAAGCTTTTGCCAACTACCGATGCTGAGCTTTATGAATTTGCAAAATTCAGATCCCCGTTAAACCATATGTCTGTAATATTTAGAAAAAGTGTTGTACAGAGTGTAGGCTCATATATGCATATGAAATATTTGGAAGATTACTATTTGTGGCTGAGAATTTTAATTGCGGGATATAAAATTGCAAATCTCAGTGATGTTTTGGTGCATGCCAGAATCGGTAACGGCATGGTTTACAGACGCAGCAACAGGGAATACATATCGGGATGGGAAAAACTGAGCCGCTATATGCTTAAAGAAAAAATGATAAACAAAGCAGAGTATTTGCGTAATATACTGGCAGTACGTGCTTTTATTTATATGCCGGTTTCGATTAAAACTTTTTCTTATAAAAAAATGTTAAGGAAAGGGTGAAAAGTATGAAAATAGGCATTCTGACATATTATGGAGTGCATAATCACGGAGCTTTGTTACAAGCGTTTGCATTACAAAATGTTTTGGAGTCTTTTGGTAACTCCGTAGAATTTTTAACATTTAGGAGGAACTACGATAATATTCCGTCTGGAAACGAGAAAAAATACCAGATTGGTATTTCAAGTATACCGTTTTTTATTGACTATTTGAATGAGAACGGTATTGGGACATTTAAATATAATTATATGAAACGTAAAAAGCTTAACAGTTTCAGAAATGAAAAGCTTAAACTCGGGAAACGCTATTCGGATTGTGAAGTTGATTCGATTTGTATAGGCAGCGATGAGGTCTTTGCTATTGACGTTGGTATAAATCCGTTTTTTTACGGGCACTGTCTCAAAAATAAAAATGTTTTTTCATATGCCGGCAGTTTTGGGCAAACAACGCTTAAAGATATTTATAATGCAGGATGTGATAATCTTATTTCATCCGGATTAAATTCCATGAAATCAATCGGGGTACGTGATATAAATTCATATCAAATTGCAGAAAAACTTTCAGGGAAAAAACCTGAATTACTTTGTGATCCGGTTCTGCTTTACGGATATAAAAGTGAAATTGAAAACATTACGCATAGTAATAACAGCAAACCATATATTTTGATTTATTCATATGACAAAAATATGAATAAGCCCAATGAGATAAGCGCAATCCGCTCCTTTGCCAAAAACAAGGGGTTAAAAATTTATTCGGTAGGTTACTATCATAAATGGTGTGATAAAAACATAGCCGTCAGCCCTATTGAACTTTTAGATTGGTTCAAAAATGCGGAATTTGTAATTACGGATACATTTCACGGTTCTGTTATATCAATAATCACCAATAGTCCATTTGCAGCTTTTGTGCGAAATAATGCCAATAAATTGGTTTTTTTACTTGAGCAACATGGTATTTCCGATCGTATAATAAAAGATTTTTCCGAGTTAAATGAAATATACGGAAAAAAAATTGATTACAGCGCGGTAAATCAGAAGGTGGAGGAAAACCGTGAAAAAGCAAGGAATTTTTTAAAAAAGGCTTTGGCGGAGAAATAAATGATAAATATAGATTTAAAACATTGTACCGCATGCGGTGCTTGTGCGCAAAAATGCCCATGCGGTGCAATTGCGCTTACAGAAAATAAGGATGGCTTTTTGTTTCCGAAAATTGATTCGAAATGTTGTGTGAACTGCGGAAAATGTGAGTCTGTATGTCCTATAAATAAAGAACTTACATGCGGCAAACCGACCGCTTATGCGGCAGTTAACACAAATCTTTCCGAACTCATGCAGGAAACCAGCGGCGGAGTTTTCGGAGCTATTGCGAATTATATTCTTATAAACGGCGGAGTTGTTTACGGCTGTAGCTTTTCAGATGAATTACAAGCGGAGCATATACGCCTGACATCTTCCGATAAATTGAATTGCCTTTATGGCTCGAAATACGTTCAAAGTAATACTATGAACACATTTTCTGAAGTTAAGACTGATTTAAAAAACGGAAAGACGGTTTTATACACCGGAACGCCTTGCCAAATCGCCGGATTAAAGACATTTTTGGAGCATGATTACCAAAATCTTATAACGGTTGATTTAATATGCCATGGCGTTCCGTCACAGGCATTCTTTAACAAATTTATAAGCGGCATGGAAATTAAAGAGAATGCAAAATTGAAATCACTTTGCTTTCGTTCAAAGCAGACCAAAGGCTGGTCGTATTCCGGCAAGTACGTTTTTTTAAAAAATGAGACAATTGAGGAAAAACCGTTTTATTATTTTGAACATTATTATTACTGGTATTTTTTGAAAGGCGCCACATATAGAGAAAGCTGTTATAGATGCAAATATGCCAATACAAACCGGCAAGGCGATTTTACGCTCGGTGATTTTTGGGGAGCCGAAAAATATAATCTTGGTTTCAAAACAAATAAAGGTTGCTCTTTAGTGCTTTTAAACACCGAAAAGAGTAAGACTCTTTTTAAAAAATTAAAACTCAAATCACAATCGGTAGCGCTTGAGGACGCTGTTAAAAACAATGCCCAGCTGCAGAGCCCATCTTTAAGACCTATTATCAGGGATGATATAATCGGTCAGTTCAGAAAACTCAGTGCGGAGGAAATGCAATCACAATTTGAACTCCGATATAAACATCAGATTTTGGTTGCCCGTATTAAATACGCAATACCCGAACCTATACGTAATATTTTGCAAAAAATCAGATTCAAAATAAAGTGAGAGAAAAAGAATGAAGCCCAGAGTCTTAATTGTAGGCACCGTGCCGTATAACAAAAAGTCAACATCACGCGCATTTGAAACATACTTCCATAATTGGGAAAAAGAATGTCTGGCACAGGTATTTTCAAATACAAAAACACCTGTTAAGGGTCATTGCAAAACATTGTTTCAAATAACCGATCAGAGAATGTTAAAAGCCTTATTCGGTTCAAAGACGGACACCGGGAAAATATATAATTATGATGATTTGCCGGACGAATGGACAGACAATTCTTTAGAGGTGAACAGCACTTTAGTTTCAAAGCTCTATAAAATCGGAAGAAGAAAAATTCCGATAATTTACCTTTTAAGAAAATTGGTGTGGAAAAAGAAAAACTGGTGTACTGAAAAGTTTAATAAATGGCTTGATAATTTTAAACCGGAATGTATTTTCTTAAGCTTTTCAGATGATTTTTTTATATCGGAAATAGCTCTGTATGCAGCAGAACGCTATAATATACCTATTATTTCATCTGTTGGAGACGACTACTATTTCAATACCAAATTTTCACTCTCGCCTTTTTACTATATATATAAAAACAAATATCGCAAGTTAACAGATAAGGTTTTTAGACATCCGGGAAACGCTATATATATTGGCGACAAAATTCGGGATAAATATAACAGTTATTTTCATATTTCCGGTGAAACTATTTATTTAACTTCTAACATTGAACGGAGAGAATTCAAAAAAATCAATACTGAAAATCCTGTCATAACTTATTTCGGAAATATTCGCGGCGGAAGAAACCACAGTTTGGATGATATCGGATATGCTTTGGGAAAGATAAACGACAATTATATCCTGAATATTTATTCAAACGAACCTGATTCAAAATATTACGGAATATATAAAACAAATAAAAACATTTGTTTTAAGGGCTCAATTCCATACTCTGATGTTAAATCGGAAATGTTAAAAAGTGATATGACGGTTATAGTTGAGGGATTTTCAAAAGATGATATTTATAAAACGCGTTATTCCCTTTCTACTAAAGCGGCAGATTCTTTGTCATCCGGAACGGCAATATTCGTTTACGGCTCCTCGGAATGCGGACTGATAGAATATATGATATCTACAAATGCAGCCGAGGTTTGTACAAAAAAATCAGATCTTGAAACGTCTTTAAAACATTTGATGGAGAACGGCGACATTCAGGAAAAGTATTATAAAACAGCAATTGATGTAACAGAAAAGAATCACACAATTGAGAACAATTCTCATATGTTTGAACAACTTGTTATAAACACGGTTAAAGGAGATACAAAAAAATGTCCTTGAAAAACAGGCTGACTTTGGTTGTGCACTCATGCAATAAATTCTCGGATTTATGGGATGCACATATGACATTACTAAACCGCAATTGGAAAGATCGCGACATTGATACTTTTTTAGTGACCGACGAGGAAACTAAAAGCAGTTATGAAAATGTTAAGATTATTTCAACCGGAAAGGGAAAGGAACTTTCAGAACGCACAGCAGGAATGTTACCTTACATAAACACGGAATATGTTCTTATTACTTTGGATGACTATTTCCCTATTTATCCTATTTCTTCTGCAAAAATAGAGCGAATAGTTGATATTATGGATAAGGAAAATATCGATTATGTAAGATTATTTCTAAGGCCTAAATATAAACACGGAGACAAATGGAAAGGCTATGATCACTTTTACAGGGTAGATACAACCAGACGGTACAGTGTTAATTTATATGTTGGAATATGGCGTAAGGATTTTATTGAAAAAACCATAAAGGAACCGCTTAATGCATGGAAATATGAAGTGTCACTTTCTAAAATCGCAAATCAGGTAAATGCCAAATGTGCAATGAGCACCGGAAAGGAATTTGAAATACTTGATGTTGTAAGAAAAGGAAAGATATTGAATAAAGCGGCAAAATATCTCAAAAAGAACAATCTTTATCACGGAAACCGCGAGGTAATAAGCCGAGCATATGAAATCAAGCTTGGAATAAGAACATGGGGAATAAGGATTATGCCGAAATTTGTAACTGATTTATCGCGAAAAATAATGATTAAATTAGGTCATCATTATTTCAGTCAGGATGTATAATCAACGCTTATTTTAAAACAACAGATTGGATTTAAAAGGATATTATGAATAAAAAAGTTTATAACAATTATTCCGGAACATCCGGCGATGCAGGTATTGCCTGGGGAGAATTACTGTTTTCAACGGTTTTTATGTTACCGATTGTAACAGGATTTCTGGCGGAGATTATGAATTTATTTGATTTATCGTTTCCCACCGGAATTTCATATGTAATAATATATGCCTTTGCATTCGCGTCATGGATATTCAGCTTAATAAAATCCCCCGGAACAACAATTGTGATATTGTTTATATCATTATTTGCAATTTTGTTTTCTTATTTGGTGACCCCGGAAATCAATACATATATTTTTAACTTTGGCAACGGCGGCATTTACGAATTGGGGCAAAACACTCTTATAGCGTTTTACGGACTTTGTCTTCCGTCATTTGCGCTTTGCTTTTGCGGTATGTCCTTTGAAAAAATCTATCGTTATGTTTATAAGTATGGACTAATCACTTCTCTCCTTTTTATACTTTTAATGATTTTGCAAATTTTTTTCATATCAAAAAAGCTTAATTATATGACTGTGGCTTACAATTCTTTACCCGGTATTGCTATTATGTTTTTTGATTCAAAAGAAACTCATCGTATGAAATCTACTCTTGCTTGTATATTTGGATTTGCAGGCATATTGCTCGGCGGTTGTCGTGGCGCTTTGCTTACATTGACTGTACTTATAGTATTATGGGAAATACATTCGCTTAAAAACATTACGCCTATCAAGTTGTTTATACTAATAATAGGTTTGATTTTAATTGTTTTATTTCTCAATGATTTAAACAGTATTGCTGTTAATATAGATAATTTTTTAAATAAATTCGGCTATTCAAGCCGCATTGTCGAAAAATTTTTAGGAACATCGGCAGATGGTGATTTCTTTATTTACAGCGACAGAGAGGCTATTCAGCAAGTTGTGATAAATAAACTGGGTTTTTGGGCACATGGTTTATATGCTGACCGTATTATAACTGACGGATCATATCCGCATAACTTTATTTTGGAAATTCTGTATCAGTTCGGCTATCTTTTCGGTATCCCGTTGTTGTTAATATTTATACGCTTTTTATTTGCATCTTATAAGGCAGCAAAAGCGGTAAAAGGTAATTTCCCCATTTTTTCATGGGTGCTTTTCCTTTGTACCGTTTGCGTGAAGCTGATGCTTTCGGCATCTTATCTTACGGATAGACCGTTCTGGGCTTTATTGGGATTGAGCTGTATTGCGCTTACAAACAAAAATGAGATAAAGGATATTAGTAATGATGAAAAGATTATTTAAATATTTTATTTGTTTGTGTGAAAAAATTAAAAATCATAGTAGATGTCACATAAATATAAATGCAGTTCTTATGGGAAATTGTTCCTTTGAAGGAAAAAACAAGATAGGAGCGGGAACAAAATTCTATAATTCTTCATTAGGATACGCTTCATATCTCGGTGACAATAATACCTTTATCAATACCGCGATTGGCAGATATTGCTCTGTAGGAAGTAATATCAGACTTATTGTTTCAAGCCATCCGGTTGAAAATGTTATATCCACATATCCGGCTTTTTATTCCTGTAAACATAATATGTTTTCTTATGTTGACAGCACAATTTATGAAGAAACGTTAAAAACAGACGATGGGTATTGTTTAGAAGTAGGAAATGATGTGTGGATAGGCGATAATGTTCTGATAAAAGGCGGAATTAAAATCGGAGACGGCGCAGTGGTGGCAATGGGGGCTGTAGTTACTAAGGACGTTCCGCCATATGCAATAGTCGGAGGAGTACCGGCAAAGATTATCAGGTTCAGAATGACTGACGAACAAATTGCGCTTTTAGAGAAATTTAAATGGTGGGATAAACCCGAAAAATGGATTTCCGCAAATGCAACCGAATTTAATGATGCAGCGGCTTTTTTGAATTTATTAAAAGGGAATGAGCATTTAAATGAAAATATGTGACGTAGTTAAAAATTCGATATGGTATGACCCAAGAGTAAAAAAGCAAATAAAAACTTATATTTCATCCGGTATGGAAATAGTCGGAGTCGGCGTTAAAGATCCCAGATATAATAAAGATGAAGTATTAAAAATAGGATGTGAAGTCAACCTCGCGGAAATCGGTTCTAAATATTACGCGGGGAAACAAAATATATTCAACAAAATTATAAGAGAGCTGAAAACCAACAAAGAAATATATAAAAAGATAGTTTCATCAAATGCCGATTTAATTCACGCCAACGATCTTAATGCTCTGATCCCTGCGTATAAAGCAAGCAAAAAGCTGAAATGCAAATTAATATATGATACCCACGAGATTTTTCTTGAAAATCCATGGATAGCTAAAAATAAGATAGTGAAATTTATATGGGGATATTACGAAAGAAAAATTGTTCATAAGGTTGACGCTGTTGTATGCGTAAGCCATGCCGCGGCAGAATATTTAAAAAAGAAATACAATATTACAAAGCCGATTGTTGTAACGAATTGCATAAGCGGGGATAATATTATTGAAAAAGCTGTTGAAAAAGCCGAGCCAAAGCAGATACTCAATCACGGGCAATTTTACGGCGGAAGAGGCTACGATTTAATGATTGAAGCAGCACCGCTTCTTTCACAATATAATGATTTGCAGTTTGTATTAAGAGGGTTCGGTGTACTTGAGGAACAGCTTAGGGCAAGGGTAAAAGAACTTGACGCAAAAAATGTCTGCTTTGCGCCGCCTGTGAAAGTTGAAGAACTTATACCATGTGCTTCAAGAGCTTTTATAGGTCTTGCCATTACTCAAGCTATTTCAATAAATTTCGAACTGTCCGTATCAAATAAAATTTTTGAATATGCAGCGGCAGGTCTTCCCGTTATAATGTCCGACATTCCCGAGCACAGGTATCTTAATGATAAATATAATTTCGGTATAATCATAAAAAATGATACTCCTGAAGAAATAGCCGATGCGGTTTTGCAACTTTATAAAAATAAAGATATGTATGATAAATGTGCGGATGGCTCCAAAAGACTTTCAAAAGAGATAAATTGGGATACAGAATTCGGGAAGTTGATTGAAATAGAAAAATGTATTGTAAGCTATAAGGATTGGAAGTGACCGTTATCAATAGCTTGAGCCGTAAGCAAACTGTATTTGGTGCAATTTTATCATATGGGCTAATAATTTTGAACGCATTGTACGGCATTGTTCTTATGCCGTACATAATCGGGCAAATAGGCAAAGCAGACTACGGAGTTTATAAAACTATTTCTGCATTCACTTCGGCATTGATGGTGCTTGATCTTGGTACCGGAAACACCGCAATGCGATATATAGCTAAATATCTCACCGAGAAGAAAGAAGATAAAATTTCGGGTTTTATAAAAGCCTTGTTGTTACAAGGGGCTGTCTTAGCGGGAGTAGTAACAATAATATCGATTTTTGTATATTTATCTATAAACCAAATATATAAAAACGGTTTGTCAACAGCGGAGATCTCAAGAGCGAAGCAGCTTTTCATAATATTGGGAATAACCGTAGTTCTTCACATTTTTGAGAACATATTAAACGGAATAATAACAGGCTATAATCGCTTTATTTTTGCAAACGGCTGTAAGTTTTTTCGACTTATTATTCGTATTGCAGCAACATATTTCTTGCTTATTTTCATACATAACTCATTGGTGCTTGTAACAATTGATATGTGCCTGGTGCTATTGCTTATTCTGCTTGAGATTTATTATATAAAATCAGTTTTGAAAATTAAACTTTCAAACAGCAAGATTGAAAAAAAGGTTTTAAGCGATTCACTTGGATATACGGCGGCAATCTTTACGGCGTCGGTTGTATCGCAAATTCAGAGTAACCTTGATAATGTTATTATAGGTGCCATAAAATCATCAATAGAAGTCACTATATATTCTGTGGCGCTTCAACTATTCAATATATACCAGCAAATTAGTTCCTCAATATCCGGAGTTATGCTTCCAACTGTCATTAATGTGCTGGAAAATGACGATGCCAAATTATCTCAAACACAAAGACTATTGATAAAAATAGGTCGCATACAATTTACATTGCTCGGAGCAGCTTTTGCAGGTTTTTGCGTGTTAGGAAAAGAATTTATATCATTACTTATGCATGCAAAGGGATATGAAGACGTGTATTATCTCTCGATAATATTAATGTTTCCCGCCATTTTTGAACTCTGCACAAATGTTTGCCTTTCAATTCTGAGGGCAAAAAAAATATTGAAGTTTTATATAATAATGTTAATTACATCGATGATTATCAATGCCGTGATATCGGTTATCGGAACATATTTCTACAATTATTATGCGGCTGCATGGGGAACTGCAATCAGCATAATAATCGGAAACATTATTATGATGAACGTTTTCTATCGTCACAGGTTTGGCTTTAATATGATTGGAATTTACTGCAGAATATTCAGCAGAATATGGGTTTGTATTATATTAAGCAGCTTCGCCGCATATATTGCAAAGCTTCCATTTAGCGGATTACTATCTTTTTTGACAGGTGGCGTAGCATTTGTGATGGTTTATAGTTTATCATTGATACTTTTCGGATTAAAATCTGACGAAAAGAAAATGCTTTTTAAAAAAATACATAAGAAAAACGGTGATGCAACTTGTTGAAAATCTGTCTTACCTATGATTATGAATTATTTCTCGGTAAAAACAACGCTTCCTATGAAGAAATACTTTTTGAACCAACAGAAAAATTATCAAGGACTATGCTTGACGCAGGCGCGAAAGGAACATTTTTTGCGGATGTATGCTCTGCTATTGTTCATAAAAATGCCGGGCTTTATGAGTACTCCGATAAATTTGAATCCCAACTGGTTGATCTTACAAATTCCGGACACGATGTTCAGCTCCACCTACATACAAGCTGGTTATATGCTGAAAAGCATAACAGCAAACTTCAACCGGGGCCTAAAGGCTATAAAATACATGAATTCGGGTTTGATAAAGATGCAGAAAACAATGTTTATTCAATAATATGTAATTCAAAAAAATACCTCGAAGATGTGTGCAGAAAAGCCAATCCGGATTATAAATGTATTGCATATCGTGCCGGTGGTTTTTGTATTCAGCCGGAAAACGAGTTAATAAAAGCATTGTATGAAAACGGAATAAGAATTGATTCGTCCGTCGTTCCTCGTCTCAGAGCCCTCGATGCGGTTAATTCCTTTGATTTTTCTTGCGTTCCAAATAAAATCAACTGGCATATCAATTCGGAAAGCGGAATTTCAAACGATTCGTCAGAGACTGTAAACACTTTGTACGAAGTTCCGGTTGCTTCGCTAAGACCGCGACTTATTGAATGTCTCATAACCAATAAGACCGAACGCAGTTTGCCGCCGTGTAAACCTAAAGGAGAATATGTTAAATTTATAGATCAGCCTGCGTCAAGAAAACCCTTGCCGCTGAGATTGTATCACAGATTATTTGACTATAGGTATGTTTCACTTGATACAAGATGTTACAAGTCGGTAATAAAAGATTTATGTTATATATACCGGAAATACGGATTGTATAATAAAGATGCTTATATTTGTCTTATTTCTCACCCAAAGCTGGCAGATAAGGTCAGAATTGATAACATACGCTATTTAATTGAAAGTATAAATAACGAGAGTGAAAAATTTGAGTTTGTTACTTTTTCGGATATTTATAATAATTTATTTATAAAAACGGAGGATTTAAAATGATTAACGTAATCGGACTTGGCTACATCGGACTTCCTACCGCCTTAATGATGGCATCGCACGGAGTAGAGGTTGTGGGAACAGACTACAACAAAAAGCTTGTTGAAACCCTTAATGCGGGACACACCACATTTAAGGAAAAGGGATTGGACGAGCTTTTTGCCGACGCACTGAAATCAGGTATAAAATTTACCACAGAGTATCAGGTGACGGATACATATATAGTTTCTGTTCCTACGCCGTATGACAAGTTTTCAAAGAAAATAGACGCGTGCTTCGTTACTGCGGCGGTCAAGGATGTAATGGCAGTTTGCCCGAAGGGTGCTACCGTTGTTATTGAATCCACGGTTTCTCCGGGCACAATAGATAAATTTGTTCGCCCGATAATTGAAGAAAACGGATTCGTTATAGGCAAAGACCTGAACCTTGTTCATGCTCCCGAAAGAATAATTCCGGGGAATATGGTTTACGAGCTTTTGCACAATAACCGTACAATAGGCGCGGATGATAAGGCAGTAGGCGAAAAAATTAAGAAATTGTATGCAAGCTTCTGTCAGGGTGAAATAGTGGTTACGGATATTAAAACTGCTGAAATGACAAAGGTTATTGAAAACACATTCAGGGCTGTGAATATCGCCTTTGCAAACGAGTTGGCAAAAATATGCCGTCACGACGGTATGGACGTTTATGAGATAATTAAGATATGCAATATGCATCCCCGTGTTAATATTTTAAATCCGGGTCCCGGTGTAGGCGGACACTGCATTTCTGTTGACCCGTGGTTCTTAGTGGGCGATTATCCGGCACTTACAAAGGTTATTTGGGAATCTATGAAAGTGAATGATTCCATGCCGGAATTTGTTCTCGAAAGAATTTATGAAATAATGAAAGAGAAAGGTATGACCGACATTTCAAGAGTGGGACTTTACGGTCTTACATATAAAGAAAATGTTGATGATTACAGAGAATCTCCTACCTTGCAGCTACTTGAATGTCAGGAAAAGCACCTTGCCGAGCCTCTAAAGGTATATGACCCGTTTATAACGCAGGATCTTGTTAAAAATCAGTACCATGATTTTGATAAATTTCTTGAGGATACCGACCTTGTAGTAATTATGGTCAAGCATAGCGAAATCAAGGACAATATGGATAAGCTAAAAGGCAAGACGGTTCTGGACTGCCAGAATATTTGCAGTTTGCCCGATACTTACCGTATATGATAAATTCGTATTCGGAAAAGGGTTAATGTAATGAAGAAAATAATGCTTGTTTTCGGAACACGTCCGGAAGCTATTAAAATGTGTCCGCTTGTTAATGAGTTGAAAACAAGGAAAGATATTAAAACCGTGGTTTGCGTTACGGGCCAGCATCGGCAAATGCTTGATCAGGTTCTTGAAACATTTAATGTTAAGCCTGATTATGACCTTTCCATAATGAAAGAAAAACAAACGCTTTTTGATATTACATCAAATATACTCATAAGTATAAAATCGGTTTTAGAAAAGGAAAAACCGGATGTTGTATTAGTGCACGGCGATACATCCACCACTTTTGTCACGGCATTAGCGTGCTTTTATCTGCAAATACCCGTCGGGCATGTTGAGGCGGGTCTCCGAACCTATAATATTTACTCCCCATATCCGGAAGAATTTAACCGTCAGGCGGTTTCTATTATCTCAAGGTATAATTTTGCCCCGACAGAACGCTCGAAGGCTAATCTTATAAAAGAGGGTAAGGACGAAAAGACAATTTGGGTAACAGGTAATACCGCAATAGACGCGCTCAAAACAACGGTAAGCGACTCATACACACACCCCGAGCTTGAATGGGCTAAGGGAAGCCGCCTGATCTTTATTACAGCACACAGACGTGAAAATTTAGGAGAACCCATGCACCATATGTTCAGAGCGATAAGGCGTGTTATGGACGAGCACCCGGACGTTAAGGCGCTTTACCCGATACATATGAATCCGATTGTCAGAAAAGCGGCCGATGAAGAGCTGGGACAGCTTGACAGAGTGCATATTATTGACCCGATTGAGGTTTTTGACTGTCATAATATAATGGCGCGTTCTTATATGATTTTAACCGACAGCGGCGGAATACAGGAAGAAGCGCCAAGCCTCGGCAAACCGGTTCTCGTTATGCGGGATACCACGGAACGTCCCGAGGGAATAGCTGCCGGGACATTAAAGCTTGTCGGAACGACCGAGGAAGTTATTTATAAAAGTTTCAAGGAATTACTTGAAGATAAAAACGCATATAACGCAATGGCACATGCCGCAAACCCTTACGGGGACGGCTTTGCCTGTAAAAGAATTGCCGATATATTGGAGGAAAAGTAACTATGTCTTTATTCAAAAACAAAACCTTAATGATAACCGGCGGAACGGGAAGTTTCGGCAATGCGGTATTAAACCGTTTTCTTGATACAGATATAGGCGAGATACGCATATTTTCAAGAGACGAGAAAAAGCAGGACGATATGCGCCACGAATTTCAGGCTAAAATGCCCGAGGCGGCGGATAAAATAAAGTTTTACATAGGCGACGTGCGCGATTTACAGTCGGTTAAAAACGCTATGC
>URGH01000006.1 GCA_900547305.1 uncultured Oscillospiraceae bacterium
AGCTTTGCCTTTTTATCAATCCCGCCGGCATACCCTGTCAGGCTGCCGTTTGTGCCTTCTACCCTATGACACGGTATAATGACGGATATTGCGTTATGCCCTACCGCACCGCCGACCGCTTGCGCGGACATGCGGGCAAGACCCCGTTTTTTCGCAAGCTGCCGCGCAATTTCGCCGTAGGTCACGGTTTTACCGTAGGGAATTTGTAAAAGAATTTCCCACACGCTTTGACGAAACGCAGAGCCTATCGGGTGCAGCGGCGGCGTAAAATCGGGTTCTTTGCCCGTAAAGTATATATCAAGCCAACGCTTAGCTTCCGTGAGAATCGGTGTTTCACGCTCCTTGTGCAAAGTGGGGAGATTTGCGGCAAAGTATTTTGCACCGTCAAACCACAAGCCCGTAAGCCCGATTTCATCCACCGCAAGCAATATACCGCCGAGAGGCGAATTATAACGCTGAATGTAAGTCATTGTCCGCACCCCGAAACTGTCGAATTTTCCTCTTTTTTATTAAAATTATTTTATCACAGCGAACAGACAAAAACAAGTTTTATTATTCGTAGCTGAATTTAAAATCGGTTATTTTCGGGCTGCTCCAGGTAGTAAAATCAAGTTCTTCTGACGGTATTGTAAGCGTATAAGCAGTGGCTGTGCCCTTTACAACAAGCTGTTCCATAGCAAAGTGTTTGCCGAAAAGCTTTTTATCGCCATCAACGGTTGTAATATCAACGCCTGTCAGCCCTATATCCTTATCCGTGCCGTTAGATACATAAAGCGTAATCTGAACATTATTATTTATATCGGTATACATTTCCGTCACCTTGCACATCACGGCGTTTTCGTAGAAAATCATTGTGTTGTTAAGGTCAAACGGAATAAAGAACTTCGCCCACGCATAGCCCTGCTCCTTTGCTTCAAGACCGTTATAGGTAAATCCCGCGTTATCATAGTCTGATTGCAAGCGTGAACGCGCGTCGTCGTTCCATTCTATCTTCCAGCCGTCACTCCCGCGGGTCATAATTGTGGAAAGATAGACCGATTTTTCCTTTTCCAACGGATAATTCTTCGGAATCTGATAATACAGCGCCGTAAACCATACGCTGTCGCCGTCTTCGGCTGCTATGGCAATAAGACTTTTATCGTATTTCTTAAAGTTATCGTACGAAGTGTTGTAGTATTGCTCGATAACCGCGCTTTCGGTATTGCGAAACAACTTTTCAAAGCTCTTTTTGTCCTTTCCCGCATATTCAATAAGCTTATCGGTCAGGGTCTGCGCGGCTTTCCTGATTTCCGTATTGCCGCTTACAATAACATCCTTATTATCCTGCTTTGAATCAGTACTGCCTGCCGCAGACGACGCATCTGGCACAGAGGTATTATCCTTGTCAACCTGCTCGGTCTGCGAGGTCGCTTTTTTAGGGCTGCTGCCGTCAATCACGCCGTAAAGAGTCGGTACGCCGAGATTTGCAAGTATGCAGACTATAAGCCCGCAGGCAATAAGTCCGCTTGTAAAGGCGGCAAGCCCTTTGCCGTTTCTTTCGGAATTTTTGCCCCCTGTCACGGCGTTTTTTATGCCGAGCAGCATCGAGTTTTCCCCCGATACCGCCGAGACAAACAACAGCACTGCAAGTGATAATACAAAGGCATACGGCAAAAGCAGCGCTATAACGATTGCGGTAAGAAAAAACCACAGTGTGGGCGGCTTTAAGCGCACAATATTGCCGAGTGCGGTTTTAAGGCGCTTTCCGAACCCGACGCGTTTGATTTCGGTTATCAGGTTACTTACCGCCGTAATCAAAAAATAAAAAGACAGAGCGGCAAAAATCTGATTTGCCGTGTTATTGCGGGAAAACAGTGTGTTTGCGAAAAATGCGGTTATAACTGCTGAGGCAAGCGACATTACAAGCTTTATAATCAAAGACGGAACGAACCTTTTGCCCTCATAGGAGCGCAACATTCCGTAAAGCGCGTTTGTGAGAATTTCTTTTAGCTTTTTCATACCGCTCACCTCACAATACTGCTTTAAGCACGGCAACAATAACCGCCGCGCATATATTGACAAGCAGAGCTATGCCGATACCGCGCAGCACTCTTTTTGCCGATAGCTTATCTTGCTGCTCTTTTTCGCCCTCGGGCAATTCAAAGCCCTTGTCGCCCGTCAGCATTTTTGCAATATGCTTTTTGTTTTCCTCGGTCTTTGCAAACGAATGAATATATACGCGCTCTTTTCCCTCTGCTTTGTCAAACAGGCTGCCGAAAAACGCATACCCTTCTTCGGCATTTGTAACCGTAACGCTGCGCTTGCATTTTGCGTCACGGTATTGCACGCTTAAAACTCCGCTTTCAAGCGCAGAGGAAAGCGCCGCCTTAATATACTGCTTTGCAATTTCATAAGAAACAGGACCTGCCGCAGTCAATTCCCCGTGCTTGGCGTTCATCATCAGCCACGCGCCGTCAAACGGGATGAAATATACATCCGAGCTGCCGCTTTCTTCTTTAAGCTCTGCGCGTAAACACTTTTCGGGCGCAAACAGCGCTTTTATAAAGGCACTTATCGGTCTTTTCGGCTTTAATTCACTGTCCGCTATGCCTTGTTCTTTAAGAATAGTATCTGTTTCATTTAAAATATCGGCGGGTAAGCCTTTTATAAGCTCCTCGGTATCGGTAGCAATCTCATTCATCGGCGAAATATCGTTGTATTCAAATCCGCCCGTTTCGCCGAGCCGCTTTATCATAAGATAATTAAGTGTGAATTTCATTTTGCCCCCTCCTTACCGGCATAAAACCGCTCAATCATATTTCTGTAATCCTTAAGCGCTCTTTCGGCGCTCGCATTGCCCTTTATAAGCGCGTCCTCCGCCGTATCGCCGAAGCCCATAAGGAACTCACCGAGCCCCATACCCTCTTCGCCGAATACGGCGTTGTATAGGTCGCCGTTATTCTCTGCAAGCAGAATATCCTCGGCGTCCACAAGATTTTTAATATTATCGCCGTAATCGCCGTTCATCATTTTTTCAGTCAGCTCGCCGTAGCTCATTGCCTTGCTGCCGAACACGGTATCCAAGGCGCCCTCGGCGCGTGTACCGGATGACGCAGTGTGAGCAAGGTCAAGGAAATAATCAAACAGATTTTCAGCGTTGTTTCCGGCATTTACAACATCTGCCGCCGCGCTGCCCTTGAATATCTCCGCTGTTGCAATATCCCATATTGCAAGGTTGGGGTCTGCCTTTGTTCCCACACCTACAAGCTGCCCCGCACCGTAAGAGCCGGCGCCGCGCACAAGCGCCTCTCTCCAGTTGCTGGTCTCGCCGTATACATCCGCGGCTTTTTGTAAAGCCTTTGAAACGCCTACGCCTGCGTCGAAAAGCTCGCCGTATTTGCCGAATCTGTCGAAAAATTGCAGGCTTGAAAGTTTATCAAGATTTTCAAGTATATTTCGGTTTCTATCAACGGCTTTCATCATTTTGTTGTAATCAACGGTGATAAGTCCCCAGCATATTTTGAACTTTACCGACTCCGGCTCGTATTTGCCGCCCGAAAAACCGAGGGTTGATAAAAGGAACAAAAGCAGCAAAAACGCAGTGCCGCCCATACCGAGCAGCTGTTTCAACCAGCCGAGGGGATTTTTTATAAGGTCTTTAAATGTCAGGCTGCCGTCATATTCGCCGAGCCTGCCGTGTGTGGAATCGTCCACATCCTTATCCGCCGAAGAAAAGCCGCCCTTATAGTCGCCGCTACTCTTTAATTTCCAGTGCGAGGTGTAGGTCTTCACTTCGCCGCTCATAGCGGCAACGGTATCGCCGTAGGACTTAAAGTAAGGCTTGCCGTTATCGTCAAGCGCGGGGGTCAGCGCGTCGTTTTTGTTTATCAGGGTATCAAGCAGCTTATACGTCGTGCTACCCTTTTTGGCGTATAGTGTAAGACCCGATATTTTATCATTATCGGAAAGGTCGCTTAAATACTGAAAATCCTCCCAGCTCTGATCCGTTATACCGATATCATAGTTGCCGAGTACAGTATCATACCAGCCGAACGCCGTAAAATCAATAAAGGTCATATTGTCGGGCAGACTGATATCGCGGAGAGAAATGCACCCCTCAAACGCGCCCATAGCTATCCAGTCAAGTTTAGGCATTTCAGGTATGCTTTTCAGTGATGCATTGTTTTGAAACGCGTATTTTTCTATGTATTCAAGGTTTTTACAGCCCGAAATTTCTTCAAGATTGACAGAGCTTAAACGCCTTATACAGGTAACATTATCGTTGATATACACCTTTTTGAGGTTGTGATCCTCAATATCAACGCCAATTACCTTTACCTTGCCGTACAACGGTATAGTTACCGTTTCGGGAACGGCAATCTCGGTTTTTTGACCCACATAGGAAACATAGCCGCATATCTCGCCGGTTTTGTATTCCGCCATAAGATCGGTCATAACCCATTCGCCGAGCATAGAATAATCGTAGTTGTACCAGTGAGACGAATAGTTCACTCTCGGTCCGGCAAGCTGCCCCTCCTGCTGCCGTTTCATATAGTAGATACGGGTCATATCTCTGACGGTATACCACGCCGGGTCATCAGCACTCGCAGGTTTATTTATCATTTCAGATATTCCGGTATAGAAAAATTGATAAAACGCAAAAGCGCCCGGCATATCCCAGTGAGCAATGGGATCATTTTCATCAGGCTTCTTTCCGGAAACAGTCGTCAGTGCCTTTCCGGAAGTTCCGATTAGACACCCGTTTTCGTCAACCTGAAAGAGATCCGGCTGTTCGGTAATTGTTGCAGTGCCGACAGCATAGTTCCTTTGCGGCGCATTATCCGAATCGTCCTTCGGCGGATAGTAGTAACCGTATGCCGCCATACCTGCAACCGTGTTGTTTGCTACAAACTCCATATAATCTTTAAGGCTCTTTCCTGTGGACGAGCCGTCGTCGTATACTTCGCCATCACCATTCCATTTGGCGCCTTCTTTCCATGTGGAATAGCAGGTAGGGCAATAATATGTATATACATAACGTAGTTTGTTCCCGACCTTTTCAATAATACCGGGAACGGTGTATCTTCCGTCGTCTCCAACCTCCGCATAGTATTCAATCATTTTGTCGCCGTGACCTGAGCAGCGATAATTAAGCCCCGGTACCTTTGCGGCGTTGCCGTCAGTCAGCCCGTAATAATCCTCTGTCAGTACGGTATGCCCGCTCTCCCTTGCCGACGCCGTAAGCGGCGCAAGCGACATAACCGTAGCTGCCGCAATTACAACCGACAGGAGCCGTGCAATTCTTTTTTTATGATTTTTATGCTGCATAATTCTCTCCTCTCACTTTAACACAATCTCAAAAAGGGCATAAATATATATAATAATTTTAGCATATGCGGCATTGTTATTTTATCGCAATTTCCAAATTGGCAATTGACTCTTCGGTAAGCCTTGAAATGTAAATCTATTGCACCCATTTCAGCCGAAAAAGCCTTTAAGACAGCAAAAATCGGCGCTGTTTTCAGCACCGATTTTCAATATTTATATTTAATTCACCACTATACCGTTACATTTATGCGAATACAACGGCATTACGGTCAATCTTCAAAATCAATAACCAACAGTCCGTCGTTTTTAAGCGGCGATACGGCCGTCAGTGTTTCGGTATTTTCCAAATCCGAAGGTATGAATTTCCCCGAAACAGTATCAAACCAACGGCCGCGCAGGATTTTTTTATCGGGAGGAATTCTGATAAATATAGGATAATTGTTTTCCGAATAAACAACGGCTCGCCTATTATCCGCAATAGCAGTGGCATTATAGCATTTTTCATAGTGAAGCATATCCGTTATGTTTACCTGATTTAAAAATATATTTATATTACCGATTTCATTCGCCATGGGGCGGTCGAGCGCCGTTTTCCAATCAAATAAATATTCGGCGTCCGCTTTTTCCTTAAAGCACCAAACGCTTTGATGTCCGTATACCGTACCCAAGGCGCCCGCCATCATATTTCGGTAAATCCTTTTTCTGATATCCGCCGCGGTCAGTCGATAGCCCCACCCCCGGTTAAAGTCGATCGGAAAATCCTCATAAAAGCATTCTGCGTCAAGGCAGGGCTTTTGCTCACTTTCCAGAACCTCCGATACCGTAATTTCACTTTTATAGCCGCCGAACGAATGCCCGGATTGCAGACTGTGAAAATCAAGATATTCGCAGTCTTTTAAAAATTGCAGCGAGGTTGCCTCACCGCAGGGATGATAGGTTATAAGATGTCTTACAGACTCAGCTTCCCTTATTCCGTAAGCGGTTTCATCTATTATTCTGCGGTGTGTTTCCGTCTCAATAGGACGGTCGCCGCCGAGCATAAATATAATATTTTCGTGCGGGCCTGCAAGTTCAGCCAAAAAGCTCCCGTAGCGCCGCGAATTTTCCGGGGTGAAAATTTCGGGGCCTATTCCCCATTTTTTATTAAACTTATCGCCCCAGGTAGGCAAAAGCGTCAGCACCATATCACGCTCGGCACACTCATTGATAAGAAAACGCAGCAGGTCAAAATAGTAGGGATTAGGTTTGTTTACATCCTCTCCGATAAACGGCAGCTGCCCTTCCCTGTTAGGTTTTCTTACCCCGTCAAGCTCCGAAATTGCCGAAACCTGTATTGCGTTAAAGCCCTGACTTTTTCTTTTATCGAGATAGTAGGCAATCTCTTCTCTGTCAAGCCTTTGCAAAAGCGTCCATGCCGTATCTGCCAAATAGGGATAGAACTTCCCGTCCTTATTAAGATATCTTTTATTTTCGGTTACTGTTATCATAGTATTTCTTTGAGCCTTTGCGTAAGTGTAGCGGCAACCCTGGCATGAGTGTATACCGAATAATGTCCGTTTGCCCCTACTCCCTCATATTCGCGTTTCGGAGCAAATACAAGCGTTTCCACCCTGCCTGTTCTTTCAGCCGCCGAAAGACATTCCGGTTTTAAAAGCATATTTTCTTCGCATATAAACAGTATCGGCGTATCGGGTCTGTGCGCGATTATTCTCATAAAGAAATCATATGCCCTTTCTTCAAAAGCTTTTCTTCTTGAAAGCAGCAGCTCTTCGCTTCTCTCTTCCTCCATTAAATCCGCACCCGAGCAATACTGCCCGTCGTTTTGACCGAGCTTTATTACCACGGCGTCACATTTATCCGATTCAAAATTCCATTTTTCGGGCGATATTCCGCAATGCCCGGAAAAGACCTTTTCGGTGTATTCGTAAAGCTCGGGAATAAGGTTGACGGTGTTGCAGCCGTAATCACGGTAAAAGCCGTTTCCCGAAGCCGCCACAACGCTTATATCGCAATCAAGCTGCCTTGCGGCGATTGCCGCGTAGGTATTGCTGAAGTTTTCTTCGGCAGTTACAAATTCACTGCTGCCGTTTGAACAGATATTTCCGTAACCGCAGGTTATGGAATCGCCTATAAATTCTATATGCTTCTTTCGGTTATGTGCAGGTAAAATAAAGTCACCGTCGGTGCAAAGCTCTGAAAGTCCCGCTCTGCCGTACCACATTTCGGTTTCCTTTATGACCTTTACGGTATGCTCACCGTAAGGAAGATTCTCCGCAAGAACATACAGCCCGTTATTCGCATTAAGCGCGAACCGTGCCGTTTCATATATTTCCCCGTCAACAAATACTCCTATATATGCTTTTTCCTCATCCCGCGGGATTACCTCCGTGGGGCTTCCGATCACAAATCTTGCGCTTGCCGCGGTTCCGATAAATTTAAAGGTAAATCCCGAACCGCTCCAATTGAAGAACCTTGCGCATATTCCCGGGATCTCAAGCGTTCTTCCGCTGAATATTATCCTTTCATCCTTATAATCGATTGTTTTCAATCTCATTCACCGCCGTAAATCAAAGCAGACTGCTTTGACATGACAGTCTGCTTTGTAAAATTATTTTTTAAACGCCTTTATTCCGGTAAAAACAGACGCGGCAATTGCCCCGAGCGATAAAATACCCGTTATTATTGCGGCAATCCAAAGAATGCTGCCGGTTCCGAGACCCGATGCGGCAGAGGTGGCGCCCGTCTTCTTCACAAGAGCGTAGGAACGCAGCGTTTCCGTTTCGACCGTAACGGCTCCGTTAAGCAAACCCGTAGAAACTATTTCCGCGCCGTAATCGTCAACACAGGCAAGGGTAAGCGAGCTGTCGCTTATGGGAATACTAAGTCTCACAAGTCTTCCGCCAAGATTTATACCCGAACCCGAAGCATTTACAATATCGATTTTATAAATACTCTCCGCGCTGTAATCCGATAAGGCTTTATTTACAAAATCCAATGAGTCGGGCGAAGTGTCGGTCTCGGCTTTTAATGCGGCACCGAGCTTTGTCAGATCATCCGAGCCGTTAAGCGCGAATATTCTTGCCACTACGCCGTTATCGGCTTTGATATCGATATATTGCGGCAGTGCCTGCTCTTCCTCCTCTTTGTCCTGAACGGCGCTTGAAGTGCCGAACGCTTTAAGCTCCTCTAAACGGCAGGCTCCGTAACGCGAATCGCCTATTGTAAATACATAAGCGATATAACGAACGCCTTTCCATTCGTTAAGAGCATCGGAGGAATAATACGCGTTTTCATCAGGCACAGACGCGTCGGTATAATCCTCTTTCAATACCAATGGTTTGCTGTTGAAAAGGTCATCGAATTTACGCGCGGCATAAACCTTTGCACTTTTAATACCCTTATGGATTCCCGAATCCTCTTCAATCGAATCTGCCGCGGCATAAATGTCAATCCCGGTCAAATCGTAATTTTCATAAAGATTGTATATGAATACGAATTTGCTGTTCTTAATATCGGAACCGCCCCAGAATTCAATCCCATCGCGGGAGCCGTCGGTCAAAGCGAAAACAAAGTTGCTGGCGCCCATATAAATCGGGTCGGCAAGATTATCGGTAGCAACGCCGTAATATTCGGCGTCGATTCCCTCAATAATGCTTTTTTCCTCCACAGCCTCCGACTGGTCGGCGGATTTTTTGCCGAATGCTTCAAACTCACGCATACGCCAACCGCCGTCAAGACTGTTTGTAAGAATAAACGCAATATATTTTACCCGCTTCAGATTCGTGTTCAAACCGATCTCGTTTGTGGTATCGTTATCGTTCTGATAAGAGAATACAAGGCTTGAGGTCTTAAAGAGGTTTGAACGGTTCTCGGAGGCGTAAACTTTAAAGCCGTTGTTTACAATAAATTCAGAGCCTGCCGCACCCGCAAATGCGTGAATATGCGTTAAATCGTAATAACCGTCAAGCTCGTACAGTACGCCCGGTTTATCGGTTTCCGAAAGTCCCCATATATCGTAATGCTTATCATAAACGCCGTCAACCAGTTTTGAAAGGTCGGTTTCGGTATTTTGATCCATAAAGCGGTAATCGTATTCCTTTGTGCCGGGATAATCACCGCCGGGGGCTATTATCTCGGTTGCCTTGGCATTTTTAAGAATATTGTCGGTCTTCGGAGAAGCCGGCCACTCGATTTTTTCAACAGATATAGGATCATCCGAGCCTGTGAGATCGAATTCTGCAATTTGAATTGAGCTGCCCATAATATATTCGGTTACGATAAACGCAATATACCTTGCCTTGCAATTTACGGGAACGCTCACTTTACCTCCGCTGCAAACGGTGCTTTCGGCTATTTTATTCAAATAAAGCTTTGCTGCCGAATCCGAAGCGTAAACATCGATTTTGATCGGATTATCGCGGGTTCCCGCATAAATAACCGCCGTATCGATGTTATAAATATTATCAAGACGGTACATCACGCCGACATTTTTGGGATATTCCCAATCAAGCGCACCGTAGACCTCAAAAAACTTTTCGGTATCACCGTCTATCGCAAGGCTTGCGGCAGAGGGCACAGGCTCTCCGAAGCGGTTACCGTCAGACACGGTTCCGTTTGCCACATCCTGCATAATACCGGATGAGGCCTCCAAATGCCTTGCTATAAAGTTTTTATCCGATACCGAGGGAGTATCCTGCTCGGTAGTCCAATCCCAGTTGGTTGCAGGGTCGTAATCAAAATTAACCGCGTCCATAACGGCTTTGCGAAGCGTATCCATATCAACATCGGCAAAATATGCATGACCGTTTCCGAAAGTGTTTTTAAGGATATCGGCGCCGAATATTTCTGCGACATAGCAGGCGCCCGCAAGGTACTGCCCATAAGAATTGGCGTGCTGATTATCGCTGTCGTTAACGCCTATTCCCGCTTTTCGGGCAAACTCAAAAGCGCGCCCGGAGGGAATAATTTTAAGATTTCCGTTATCCGCCGCCAGCTGATGATAGCAATCCTCAATATATTTGAAATTGTTGTTTTTATTGCCGTCCGCTGCCCATGTCGCCCAGCTCCAGGTTTCATGAACCATTATTTCCGCAGCGGGAAGTATGTTTTTAACATAGGCAATAAGGTCGCCCGCTTTTTCATAAGAAGCGTAATTGTAGGATTCGGTGCTGCCCTGCTGAATAACAACAATATCCCAATTCATAAACTCAAGCGCTTCTTTTACGGTCGCAAATGAGGTTGAGCCGTCCTTAACGACCTGAGAAGAAACGGCGCCGAGATACTGAGTATACGCAAATTTGTATACCGCGTTATTCTTAACGGCATTCTCATAGTGCTGAGCTATAGTGCAGCTGGGATATTTTATATAGCCGAAAGTGAGGTTATAACCCTGCGCCGCGGCTATTTCGGTTGCAAACACCGAAGCGTTTTCGGCAAAGCTGTTTCCTATGGTTAAAACCTTTACGCTTTTATCTTCGGGAGGTTCGGGTATATCCCCGCCCGGATCCTTTGCAGACCAAAGCTCAAATTCCTTGATTCGCTGATTTCCGTTATATTCCGTGCAGAAAAAAGCAATATAGCGCACCGTTTTATTAATTTCAACTTTCACGCCATCATCGCCGCAAACTACATTATCGCCCACGATATTTGAAGCGCTGAAAAGCGTAGACAGAGAATCAGAAGCGTATACACGGTATGTGTCCTTCATGGAATCGAATCCCGAAAAGATCATAGCATGGGAAACATATACGGGAGCTATAAGGTTGTAAACCGCGCCCACATAACGGGGCTGCTCCCAGTCAAGTGCGCCGTACACATCGGTGTGGGTATCCGTGTCGCCGTCCACCGATTTCTCAAGCGCCTCCTTGCTGAATCTTGTGCTGTCGGTAACCGAACCGGTTTTTACGTTCATAAGAACGGACTTTGAGCTGTCAAGAGATGTCCGCAAAACATTTTCGGGCACGAACGGCTTTTCGGAATTATCCTCGGCGGTCCAGAGCTGAAGTTCCTTTACACGCCCGCCGTTGCTGTTGAATATAAATGCAATATATTTGACCTTTGCATTGATTTCCGGTTCAATAACCTCGTTTTCGCATTTAAGATTATTGGCGTAAAGCGATTCATCCGCAAACAGGTTGTCAAGATTATCCGACGCGTAAATAAGCCAATAATCGGGATAATTGCGAAGCCCCGAATAAACCGATGCCTTTCCCACAAAGTAAGTATCGTCAAGGGTATACAAAACGCCGACCTTTACCGTATCGCTCCAACCGTAAACATCATAATGCTTTTCGGTATCGCCGTCGGTTGCGCCCGCAATTGCTCCGTTCTCATCAAATTTTGAATTTACCGTCATGGAACGTGTATCGGTATTAAAAAGAATTCCGTTGGCTTCTGAAACTGCGGTTTTCAAAATATTTTCGGGCGTAAATGTCTGTTCGCCCTTTGTCGCCGTCCACAGCTCAACCTCAAAAATTCTTCCGTTGCCGATGTAGTCAGTTAAAAACAGTGCTACATATTTAACATCACGGTTAAGCGATACCGTTTTTTCGGAACCGTCGCAAACAATATTTCCGACCTTTTTTTCCGAGGAATACAAATCGGAAATATTGTCCGACGCATATACGTCATATGTATCGGGGTATGCCGAATAACCCGAATACAGCTTCAAACTACCGCAATAGTAAGTATCGTCAAGGGTTATCAACGCTCCGGAATATTTATTCCAGTCGTTAGCGCCGTATACGTCTGCCGAAACGGATTTATCGCCGTCAAACAAAATATCGAAAACTCTTCCGCTGTTGTTAAACTGATTATGGTCTGCAACGGCATGTGAATTATGGTCCATTATAACGCCTTTTATACTGCTCACATGCGCTGCAAAAACATTTTCGGGTTCAGACTCATCAGCTAAAGCGATGAGTGCAAGCGGTAACGAACAGGCAAGTATTATTACAGCAAGGACAGCAGATACCACCCGTAAGCTAAACCTCTTATTCATACTCGCTCTCCTTCCGTAAAGCACCACAAATATTATTCATTGATTATTTTATCAATCTGAGCCTTAAAGCTGGTTTTATATTCGCTTATAAGCTGTGAAACATCGTCGCCGCCGGCAATTTTGGCAATCATCTGAACATATTCCTCGCCCAATGTGCCGTAAGCGTAATTTGCATAGTTTATGTTTTCATAATAAGGGGTAATTCTTTCGGTCTGTTCCTTTGTAATGTAGTTTTCCCAGGAGTTATCCCCTCTGCCCTTGGTCATATGAAGCGCAAAAGCGGCAACCGCCTCGGCATTCTTACTGCCGTTTACAATTCCTATGGCTTTAAGCCAGTCGGTAGGATACGCGCCGTTTTCATTGCCCTTTGCAAGCGGAATGGGAGCTATATCCCAATTCTTTTTAACAGCTTCGGGAACATTGCTGTCGTTCATCATTTTCGGCGCTTCATAAAGCCCGTCTATCGACATTGCCGCAGTGCCCTTTCTGAAACTTGCCTCGGCATTAACGATCGGGTTTGCGGAATCGGTCATCTTTTTAATGAAATTAAGGCCTGCCAAAACCTTTGAATCACCGAGATTCTGCGAAGGAACGCCGTTAGAATCGTACTTGACTATTTGCGTGCCCTGCGCCGAAACAAATTCGCCGTAGCTGCGGGTATTCTCGCCGCCCGCCGAGTAACCGTATATACCTGTTCTGGCATTTGTAAGCTGCGACGCCAAATCATAGAATGTGTCGGTATTCCAATTGCCGTCCTTTACATATTCAAGGGGAGATTTAAGCCCGGCTTCCTTAAACAGATCGGTTCTGTAATACATAACCATCATATCAACATCCCAGTAGGAGCAAAAGCCGTAGTAATTGTTATTCCATTTGTAGAAATCCATTTTGCTTATATCAAAGCCGCCGTTTGCAATTCCGTTTTTATCTTCCTTGTTTAAAAGATACTCGGAGCTGATAAACTGATTGATAGGCTGATACATGCCGGCTATAATCTGCGTCGGGAAAAACGCGCCGTAAATATAGCCGATATCATACGGGTCGTTTGAAGCGATTGAAGCCGCAATTTTTTGGTTATAGTTCTGATAATCCACAATTTCATCAACAACCGTGGTTCCCGTGCGCTCTTCAAATTCCTTAACCAGCTTTTTCTCGCTTTCGCTTGGCTCGTACCAAAGAATTCTTTTAAGCGTAACGCCGTCGAATTTTTTAAGCCACAGTCCGTCTGCCGAGTGGGCGGTCGTTTTTCCGCCGCCGGTTTCCGATGATCCTCCGCCGCTTCCGCAGGCGGTGCACATGATTGCAAGAACCAGCGCCATGAGAATTGCAAAGATTTTTTGTTTTTTCATGAAAATTTCTCCTTTGCTTATTTTTATCCGACAATACCCGTGCGCTCAATACTTTCGGTAAAGAAGCGCTGAGTAAAGATATACAGAATAAGCGGCGGCAGAATGGTCAATAAGCAGCCCGCCTGTAAAAATGTGCGTATTTCATCCGGCGTATTGGTAACAACGTCAAACAGCTTTGCGTCCTGCAGCAGCGACTGCATTTGATTGAGCATAACCGAAATGGGCTGATTGCTGCTGAAATACATTGAAGATTGCACATAGTCGTTCCAGTGCCAAACGAACGAGAAGAGCAAAACAGTAATAATGGCTGATTTTGCAAGAGGAAGCATTACCTGAACAAAGGTTCTGAAAGCATTGCAGCCGTCAATCATGGCAGCCTCCTCAAGATCCTTCGGCATTCCCGCAAAAAACTGGCGGAAAATATAAATGTAAAGTCCCGAGCGCAGGCCTACGGCGAAAAACGCCGGAATAATAAACGTCCATGCCGTATTTATCAGCGGAACACCGCTCGGAACCGACGGAATTATTAAATGCACAAGGCTTAGAATTCCGAAAAAATCGAAATTGCGGTAGTTTATAAACGAAGAGATCAGAACGGTTTGCGGAGGAACTATAATTGTAAGAATAACCAGCGCAAACGCTATGTTCTTTTCCTTGAAGTTAAACCTTGCAAATCCATAGCCCACAAGCGCGCAGGATACAAGCGAACCCAGCGTTCCGCCTAAAGCTATCAGGGCGGTGGTTGTTATTGCGCGGGGATATTCCAAAATACTTACCGCGGTTTTGATTGAAGCGAATGAAATTCCCCTCGGAATCCAAACAATGCTCGGGTCGTTAACCGTTTCCGGGCTTCTCACCGCAACGCTTATCATATAAAGCACGGGAAACAGAAAAATGTAGCAGATTCCCACGAATAAAAGGAACCGCAGAATTTTCACCGTAACCGACATACCGTTGCGCTTCAGGAAATGCCGTATCTTATCGGTTTTCATTTTTCAGCCGCCCTCCTTTCGGCACGGGCGCTGCCCGAGCTTATAAAGAGCACTATTGCCAAAATAGCTCCTATAAGCAGAAAATATACCCAGCTCATAGCCGACGCCCTGGCGTATTGCTGATCTGAAAAAAACGATGATATTTGTTTCATCACAGCATTTGAAGAATCGGTGAATGTGTCTATTATCGTATATACCACATTGACAAGTATCATGGGAGTTATCATAGGAATCGTGACCATCCAAAAATTTTCCCATGCAGAGGCGCCCTCTATTGACGAAGCCTCATAAAGCGCGGGAGAGATGGACTGCAAGGCTGCCAGGAAAATTATCATCTGTATTCCCGTTTTCCACATAAGATCGTAAAGATTTGAGGAAATATAAGAGAAATACCCTACAATCTTTTCGCCGAGTCCCATATCTACCAACAAACTTGTAAGCCCGTAAGAGCTTGCCGAAACCGTGGTCTCCATTCCGTCGGACGCGGTTATAAGACTGGTTGCAAAGGTGTCGCTGTTGATTATATCCATTATAACGCCAGAAGCGATTATAACGGGTAAAAAGAAGACCGCTCTTACAAAGGTTCTGCCCTTGAATTTAGAATTCAGAAGAATTGCGAAAAACAAGGAAGCGATTATAATTACAGGCACCTTGTAAAGCAGCGCCGTTATTGTGGAAACAAGATTTTTATTGAAATTCGGGTCGCTTAAAAAAATATATTTAAGATTTTTAAGCCCCACAAAATTCATATCAAAGCCACCGGGTTTCAGCTTTACATCGTTAAACACAAAGCACAGCGATTGATAAGCCGAGCGCATAAAAATGAAAACAAAGCCTATGTAAAACGGTAAAACAAAAAGTCTGCCGTTTCTCGCCTTGCGGCCCTCAATTGTAAGTTTTGATTTTTTCATAACTTACCGCCCTCCCCGGACAGCATATCCGTTCGGCTCAACCGTTATACCGTCAACCGTGACGGCTGTACCGTTTCTGTTAACATATATCACCGTGCCGTTTTCAAACACTGTTTTTGAAACGCCGTCTTTTCTTGAATGTTCGGTGATTTTTTTATCGTACAGATCCTTATATACCGAATTGTATTCCTTAAAGCATTCCGCCGCCTGCTCGCGCCAGTTTTTGAATTCCGAACCGTAAAGCCAGTTATAAGAGGTTTCCATAAGGTCGGCTGCGTCGGCGCTTATTCCGTAATAATACGGGCTTGCGCCGTATTCAATGCAATCCAGAATATTTCTTCCCTCATCGGCGCTGTAGGATACAGCCCCGTGCAAAACCATCTGAACAAAAGGCACGCTTTCGGAAAAGAGAATGTTGCCGTCGGATGCGAGCGGCAGCTTGAAGATCGTATCGGTATACTTATAAGTGTACGCGTTGGCGCCCGTAATTGCAAGCATGTTTTTCTGCGAAAATTTTTTCATTATTTTTTCAAAGCTTGCTTTTGATTCCTCGCGCGATATATCCGACGAAAAATCGGAATATAATTTTTCTCCGAAACCCGCAAGAGAGAGCGGGGCGTCTGCCTTGTATTTCTTTAAAAATTTATCCGACGCTTTTTCAACATTTTCCGGGGTCAGTAAATAAGAGGGATTTTCATTATTCGCCGGCACATAAACCGACAGCATGAACCGATAAATGGGAGTTCTGGTGTTAAATACGGATTTGCATACGTCCGAAAACGCCGAAAACCCGTTTCCCGATTTTTTTATAAGCATAAAATCGTTATCAAGGAAAACCTCGTTACCGCCAGTGGCGGCATATTCCAGCAGCTTGCCAATTCCCTTTTTCCCGCCGAGCACCGATACGGGCGCGTAATTCGACGCTGCCTTAATATTATTTATTCCGCTGTTGTTCCAGCCGATATACTGCATACCGACAGGTATTCCCGAATCGTTAAAGTATTCGAGCATTTTCACGGAATCCTCAAATGAGGTGAGCGCGATCTTCTTTGTATACGGTATTCCCAAAAAGGACGCTTTTTTCTCCGCGGCGCCGTAAACCGAAATCATCAGTTTCGGCGACTGCGCTTTTTTATTCAGCTTAAGGTAATTCCTGTATACCTCCGCCATTCCCGAATAATTAGCCTTGCTCCCGTGCAGGAAATAATAATCCACCGAAAAATCGCCTAAATTTTTACGGTTTTCCGCGCCGTTTATGATTCGCTGATTTTCATAATTCGATTCAAAAAGCGTTGTGCTGTCTACTATCGAAGTAATGTACTGCGAATATACCCTTGTGTAAGAGGTTGAAAGCGAGGCGGAGTCCGCGTTGATTTTTGCGGTTGCGTCGCCCTTTGTTATAACCGCGGCAATACCGTTTTCGCCGCATTTTATTCCGTAAACGGGAACATATATATTTTTACTTTCACCCGCATATTCCTCAACCTTTAAGGCGGTATCGTCGCCGTAAACCATTTCGGAATATGAGGTAATATCTCCCTTGGCTTGGTCAAACGGAATTATTGCGCCGCTTCCGCTGGGAACAAAAACGTAGCCGTCGCTCTTTGCCTGCTCTGCCATAAAGCCCGGAAGCAGCGAAATTGAAATTACCCTATAATCCTTGCCGATTTTAAGATCCTTGCCGGGTATTCGTGCGCTTATTCCTTTGCTGTTTATGGTGATTTCAAGCGGGACGGTAGTATCTATATCGGAAAAATAATATTCGACTCTGTAGCCGTTATTGATTTTTTTGCATTTAACGCCGTCGCCGTTAACGCAGTAGGCATAGCTGTTTTGATAAAGCGGAACAGCCGTGCTGGCTATTGTGCTCAGCTGAACATAATTTACCGAAACCAAAGAAACCAATTCGGTTTTAATTCTTCCCGTATTAAGTACGGATTCCTCGCTGTTTTTATCAAGAACAGCCTTGCGGCCGCTGTGCCACCATTTATCGGCAAGCAAATCGTAAACCGCAAAATCGCCGCTTTCCATATCGGCATACAGCCTGTAATCGCCGTTTTCGGCCACAAGCGTTAAACCGTCGGCGGCAGTTTCGGCAGCGTTTACCGAAACTGTAAAGGTGCAGGAAAAAACAAGCAAAACCGTGACGGTCAATGCTAAAATTCTTTTTATCAAAATCTGCCACCTCTTTTCGCTAACTCATCATAACAGCTTCCGACCAAATCGATTTAAAGAAGCTAACAACCTGCTGCAGCAGGCCCACAAACATAATTGCAAGGAAAATAATAATCGCTATGCCCAATACCGTCATAATAATTGAAAGAACCGTCTTTTTAAACGTGAACTCGTGAATACTCATAAATCCCGCAAATATGAGAATTGCCGTCCAGGCGATTCCCAGAATTTCTATTGCGGTCAAAAACGCCGCTTCCTCAAGGGTGAATACCGAAGAAAGTATAACATACAGTATTTTTGAAAAGATCAACGGCAGTAAGGAATAAACTATCATACAAAAAATATCGATAAATTTACCCTTGCCCTCTATAAGCGTGCAAACCGCCCAGTTTGCAACAACCGTTACGCCTACTATCAGAAACGACTGCAAAAGCGTTATAAATACGTTATAATCCGCAGGGCGGTTGGTGTTAAATGAAAAACCCGTTAAAAACCATTGCGCCGTGAGCGTTAAAAACAGTAAGACCAGAATTCCCACTGAAAGCGGCAGCGACCATCTTTTTTCCTTTTTCAGTCTTTCAAATCCGTCTGTCGGATGAAGCATTGTAAACAGCGGCGCGGTATATTTTCCTTCGAGCGCCGAATGTTCATATGAATTTTTTCTGCCGAGCTTTTTCCTAAGAAACACAGCTAATACAATAAGCCCCGCCGCAACCGCAGCCGCGGCAAAAATGAGAATGACGAAATTATTTTTTATAAAATCCCGTCTTACCTCTCTGTAAGCTTCGGAATAGGCTTTATTGTTATAAGACAGCCTGAAATATTTTAAGGCTTCGGAATAATTTTCCTCTTCGTCAAGAGCCAAGCCTATGCCGTAATATGCCACGGTGCTGTTGGAATTATATTTTAAAACCTTTTCCCAGTACTCTCTTGATTCCTTATAGCGCCCCTCGTCAAGAAGATTCATCGCCTTTTTCAGGGTTGCGACATATTCGTTCTCCTTAAATACAGTTACCGCCGCGCGAACCGAATCAAGAACATACACCTTACCGTTTAGAGTTTCCACCGCGGAAACCGACGCCATAAGACCCACCTTATCGCCTATGCCGCCGAAAACCGTAACAAGGTATCCGTCCTCAGAATAAACAAACACCCTGCCCCGCGCGGAATCCAAAAGGTATATATAGCCCTCGTCGTCCACGTCAACGTCGCAAAACGCCGTTGATACCGAATTTTTAATCTTTCTGTCCCATTCAAGATCGCCGAATTCGGTTTCGGTTTCAAGATTTGAGCCCTTGAAATTCAAAAGCCTTACGCTCGATTCACCCTTTGAGGATTGCGTAACTGTGTATAAAAAGCCTTTTTCGGCAACATCGAAATTGGTGATTGAGGACGGCGAGGCGGTTTTTGAATTTCTTATTTGTTCCTCGGTCATAAATCTGCGCCACACATAATTCAGCAAAACCTGAGCCGTTTGCTCAACCTCGTTTGAAGCAAAAAATCCGCCGAAAGAGCCGTCATTCATAAATGTTACCGCGCCGTCGTTTATACCGTCAACAACGGCGTAGGTCACGCCGTTATAATCGCGGATAACTTTTTTTACGCTGAAAAGTATTGAATCGGCAATCATTGAGGTTTGCGGCTTTTCAAACGTGCGAACGCCCTTTCCGTCGTTTGTACATTCAATAATTCTGCAGCCTGCCGTATCGGCTATAAGAATATTTCCGTCATCGCAAACGAAAAGTCCGCCGGCGTCTTTATAATTAAGCGATTTACCGTCGACCGTTATTTCACCGATCGTGCGTATCAGCTTTAAATTGCTGTCGGTCACTATTATTCTTGAATTGCCCGAATCCAAAATAAAAAGCATATCCTTGTAAGCGCACATATCGGTCGGGGCTTTAAGCTCGCCGCTGCCGATATCCGCCCCAAGGTAAAACGCTTCCGGCTCATACCCTACGGGAGCCGGCACGGATTCGTCGGACGAATTATACTCGTATCCCTTATACGGTACGACAGACGCGGCACTTACCTGAACGGAAGCTATAACAATTAAAGCGGTTGCCGTGAATACAGATAAAATTCTTTTTAGCATTTACAGTTATCCCTCCGTTCCGATAAATACGGTCATTACTTTTTTCTTTTCTTACCGATAACGGCAAACGCCGCGCTTGCCGCCGCAAATACGATCAGCACTCCGCCGCAAACGCTTAAAACCGTTATCGGCGTTTTCAGATTTTCCTTATCAGGCTCAGTGTTATTCGCATACTTATTAATTGTAACGTTCATCCCGTCTTTAGAGCCGGTGTATTCGGTGCCGTATGCCATAACCTCTGCCAATATGTAATTTGTGTTATCAATAATACTGCCCTTTGTAAGTCTTATTTTAATATAAGAAGCAAAAACCTGCTCAAAATTATAGCTGCAAAGCCCAAGGGAATTATCGGTCACATCTATTATTCTTGTAAAGGTCTGACCGTCCGTGCTGACTGATACGGTGTAATCCGAAGCATTATAGACCGACATCATGGAAGCCTCCGACGCATGGGCGATATCAAGCCGTGTTATAGCATACACACTGTCAAGACATATCACTATTTCGGCGGGCTTTTCCGATGTGTATTTCCAAACAGTTCCGTTTCTGCCGTCAATAATATTTTCCGGCTTCTGATTTTCGGTGCAGCCGTCTGCTATTACCGAAGAATGACCCGGAAGAATATTAACCGGTACAGAGCGCTCGATTTTCAGAGACTGCGCCTTAAACCCGATTATATCCTGCCCGATATTGGGCGCGCTCGGTACGAAAGTATAGGTTTTGCCCTCATAATTATCCTTTTCGTAAAGAGTTACCGTATACTGGTAATAATCTTCTTTTGCCGAGGCCGATTTAATTTCGGTTACATCAAGTCCCAAAACCTTTAAATCCGCGCTTGTATAGCTTCCCGAATCCATGGTTACGCTTTTGCCGGAGTAATCGGTTTCGGGGAACAGCGTAACCGCCTTTTCGGCAGCGCTCTTTTCAAAGTATTTTTTCATATATGTTCCAAACGCCGAAAGCTTGTTTGAAGGCTCCTGATTAAGGTATGGCCATGCGCCCCACGCCCAAGGGGTTACGCTCAGCTCGTATTTATCAATATAATCGGTAAGAGTATCAAGGTAAGATTTATCGTTGTCGGAAAGCGCTCTTATAAATCCGTTTTCCTTTTCGGTAGGTCCGCATTCGCCCACAAGCACCGGATATTCAAGAACGGTATCCGATAAATACTGATCCCAATCTGTAGGCTTTGTGGGGTATGGGTGGGTGGAATACATTATTCCGTTTCCGTCGGTTTCTTTAATGAAATATTTGTTGTAATAATCCTCGGCAAACGATTCCGCATCGACACCCTTATCCTCGGCTATGCTTTTCGCAAACTCACGGAAGTTTTCCTCGGTGCACATGGAAAGGTCAAAGCTCCAGTTAATACCCGGCATAATGCAGACATTCTTTGCGCCGGTTTCGCGAACCGCCTTAAAAAGAGCGGGAATTCCGCAGGAATCCACCGTTATATCGGCGTCCTCACCCCAATCGTTCTTACCCTTATATGTAAGCCTGCCGCCCTCAAAATACTGCTGCCAAGTGCAGCCTGCGGGTTCGTTAAACATTTCAAACACCACATAAGGATGATTTTTATACCTGACCGCCAAATCTTTCCAGAGCTTAATGTCATTATCATCGGGGAGATAAAACGAGTGATTATCAAGAATAACATATTTTCCCTTATCCGCCGCCGCTTTAATAACCTTATCGGCAATAGCGCGGTATCTTTCCTTGTTCGGACCGAACCAAAGCTCGGGCGTTACGGGATATCTTACCGCATTGCTGCCCCAATCGTCAAAGCATATTTCAAGCCCCTCCGTTACCTGCTTTTCGCAATCGTCCGACCATGAGGTGTAGGGAATATTAAGACCTATAAGCCTGATTGCCTTGCCCTCGGCGGTTACAAGCTGATTGCCCTCGGTGTGCAGGGTTGCGCCGTCCTCTGCGGCGACTGCCGCCCCGACAAAGAACAGGCAGGAAACGCACGAAATTATAATCGCTGCGGCGGAAATAACAGAAATAAGTTTCTTCATCTTTTTTCTCCTTACTTTAGGCCCGTGTGTGCCATAGTTTCGGTCATGCTGCTCTGCGAAATAATAAAGATAATAATAGGCGGAGTTAAAAGGATTACGGCAACAGCCGAGCTTGCCCCCGCTCTTGCCAAGCCTCCCGATGATATATTGCTGAGTACCGAGGGAAGCGTTTTAAGGCTTTCATCATATATATAAGATACGCCCGTAGCGTTCCAAAAGGTTTGGAATGTGAATATTACAAGCGTGAGCCAAGCGGGCTTTACCGCCGGCATGGCTATACCGTAAAATATTCGGTATTCATTAGCTCCGTCTATCCTGGCCGCTTCTAAAACCGAATCGGGAATAGCGGTTTCCATAAACTGCATCATAAGAAAAACTCCGAATGTTCCGGCAAGCGGAGGAAGGAGCATTGACCAATAGGTATTGATCATACTCATTTTCGATATTATTATGTACTGCGCAACGCCCGTAACCTCGGGGCGGAAAAGCAGCGCCCATATAATAAATGCCGTAACAGCCGCCTTGCCGGGGAATTTATGCTTTGAAAGCGGGAACGCCGTCATTGAAGCTATATAAACATAAACCACAGTTCCCAAAACCGATATAAACAGACTGTTAAAAACATACCTTGACAGCGGAACCCACAGATTTTGGCACAGTTGATAAACCTGAATGTAGTTATCAAACGTCGGGTGCTTCACAAAGAATTTGGGCGGATAAGCGAATATCTCCTCCAAGGGCTTAACCGATTGTACAAGCGAATAAACGATCGGCAGCGCCATAAAAACGCCTGTTATAACCAAAAACAAAAATATTACTAAAGTACCTCCGAAAGATCTCGACAGGCGCACTCTGCTTTTTTCACGTTTGAGTCTGAATTTAAGCGACAACGGTTTCACCACCCTTTTGCATTATGAAAATTTAGCCAACGCTTTTTTGATTATTATCCATGTTAAAAGCATTATGGCAAACAGCACTACGGCTATTGCCGAGGCATATCCCATTTCAAATCTTATAGTACCGTAATCAAGCATATGGAGCAGCAATGTGTGCGTTGAATAATTGGAGCTCGGAAAGCCCGTAATTGCGGCGTTTGCATAGCCTACGGCGAAAGCGCCCGATATTGACATTACGGCGCCGAAGAGCAGCTGCGGCCCCATTTGCGGGAGCGTAACATACCAAAGCTCCTGAAAACGGTTTTTAACACCGTCTATCGCCGCCGCCTCGAAATAGCTTCGGTCAAGAGCGTTAAAGCCCGCGACAAATGCGAGAAATCCGCTGCCGAGACTCATCCACACAATAACTATCAGTACAACCGCAACATTGTAATTTGAATCGGTGAGCCATTGAATCGGGTCGGTTATAATTCCGCTGTTAATAAGAAATGAATTTATAAGGCCCTTTGAATCGCCGCTGAAAATATAAGTCCAAATGTAATAAATATTTCCCGCAAGGGTCGGGGCGTACATAACCAGAATCAAAAACCAGCGCAAACCGCGGTTAAGCTCGTTGATCAGCCAAGCCACGATAAAGCTCATCACATACCCGAGCGGTCCTGTAAGCAGAGCGAATATCAAGGTGTTTTTGAGCGCCTTAACAAAAACATCGTCCTCAAGAAACATTCTTATGTAGTTATCAAATCCGACAAATTTCGGCATTTGGAGCATATTAAATGAAGTAAAGCTCAAAAAGACGGATGAGATTATCGGAATAACAACAAATATAAGAAACAACAGCAAAAACGGGAGCATAAGCACATAGCTTGCTCTTGAATTCCATATCTGTTTTTTCAGGGGTATTGTGTATTTATCTTTTTTATTAAACTCGCGTTTCATAACATTCCCCTTAATCGAGCCCGAATTCCGCACGCTTCCGCGTGATTTCGGCATTCATATCTTTATTGTAAATATTAAGCGCTCTTACCGGATTTACATTTTCGTCAACTACCGTTCTGAAAGCGTTGGTCAGGCATCTCGAAACAAAATAGTTGCCCGGAATTTGCGGGATATCGGTTACAAGCTTCCATTGCGAAATAAGCGTTTGCGCCTCGGTTTCCGACCAGCCGATACTGCTGAAGGCTTCAATATTTGCAGTGTCGTATCTTGCGGCAACGCCGAGCGACGCTTCAAGCTCTGTTCCGTAAGCTGCCTGGATCTCGGCGGATACCCACCATTTAAGGAATTCCCAGGATTCATTTTTAAGCTTACTGTCATTAAGTAAAACCGCCGCAGTACCCGACGCCGTCTCGGTCCGGTTTATGTTTCCGTTTTCGTCCGGCGTTCCGGGAACGGCGGTCATGCCCCACAGCCCTCTGATTTCTGGAGCCGCCGCATAAAGCTGATTATAGGTGACATAGCTCATAATACCGAGCGGCATTTCCCCTGTTCTGAAGCGGTTAAAGAAATCAAACGAACGGTCAAGCCCGTATTCCACATAAAGGTCTGTCCAGCTTTTAAACGCCTCGTAGGCAACCGTGGTATCAAACGCCGTTTTCTTTAAATCGCTTGTATAATATGTGCCGCCGTTTTGAAGAAGCTGTTTTTCAAAAAACGATATTCCCGATGAAATACCCGCATTAAGCGAGTTGGTTTCAAGCACGCCCACTTCAAGGTTGTTTTTTTGCAAAAACTCAATGGCGGTATAAAAATCATCCCATGTCTGAGGAATATCAATATTCAATTCCTCAAGAATATCCTTTCGGTAGAAAAGCATTTCGTAATTCTGCGTTTCGGGAACCGCATATGTGCCCGAATTATATTCATACGGTATCCATGCCGACGGGTAAAAGCGTTTATACACCTCGTCAAAGCCGTCAAATTTTGAAACATCGCACAGCGCCCCGCGCATCGCAAGGTTAATAGGAGTATCCTTAGAGGTGAAAAGCGCAACATCAGGGCCTTTTCCCGCAAGGGTCGCCTGAACAAGCGGCGATGAAGAGGTTCCCGCGGCGGTAGACACAATGCTTAACGATACGCCTATTCCTGTGTCGGGGGTAAATTTATTGTCAATCAGATTTTTCAGTATCTGCGCCTGGTCGCGGCCGTTTGAAAGCCAAACGGTTATTTCCGATTTTGTGTTTTGGTTGCCGCCCGCAGAGCCTACAGAATTATAATTTTCAACAAACGAGGCTAAAAAGCCCTTTACGCCGTAGCTTAACGATTCAAAAAATCCTGCCTTAACGGCGGGCAACTCGCTGTTAGAAGATACAACAATATAATCAAGCTCAAGCGGTTGCTCGCTTAATGTAAGAATAACCGAGCCTAAAGATTCAATTGTATCCTTAAACGCCGAAACTCTTGAGGAAACAGAAAGCGGCTTTTTAATAAACTGACCGAGCATAACGCTCATTTCCAAAACGACCGACGCCTGCGAGCCGCCCGTGCCGGTTATGCTTTCTATACTTTTATAAAGCTCGTCAAGGTTTGCCTTGACCTCTTTCATGCTGTCAAGCAGCCCGGGTATTGATTCTTCAAGATAATATGTGCGGAATTTATCGGGCGAAACGCCGGTTACCATAATTATATTACGGTACAGACCGTTCAACTGCAAAACGCTGTCCGAAAGACCTTTCAGCACAGTGCCCATAGGACCTGCGGCAACCTCAAGTTTTAATGTGTGCTTACCTTTTGTAAGGTTAAACAGATACGGCTCGCCGTTTTCATCCGACAGGGTATTCATACGCCATTTAAGATCGTATTCAAACTTTATATTTTTCATTTCGGCAAAGGGTATTTCACCGTCGATATAAAGCGTTCTGTACGAATTGACTCCCTGCTGATAATTCTGTCTCGATTTCAGCGTTAAATTATACCAACCGTCGCTCGGAACCTCTATTTCCCAGCTTATCCACTGACCCAGATGCGACCAATTGGACTGACCTATGGTATTATACCTTATTTTTGAATAATGCGCAGGACTGGTTGCCGCGCTCGAACGGTCATATGTGGGATACAGCATAGGAGAGGATTTTTCAAGCGATTTTTCCGCCTCAAATACGGTCAGCGTTTTTTCGGCTTTTACCGCATTTTTGCTGTATTCGTCATAAGTCGGCAGTACAGTTACGGGCTGTAATGCCACGGAAGCAACAATCATTTCCTCTTCCATATAAGAAAGCGTTATTTTATGCTTACCCGCCTTATCAAAATAAAAGCCGTATGCTTCGTCGTAATATCCGTCATTTCCCGTGAGCAGCTCTTTATTCCATCTGTTTATTTCCGACTGTGACGGGCGAATATCGTTACCGTTCTGATCCCTTTGAATTTCACCCGAATCTGTATAAATGCGTGAAAGCGAAATTTTTTCAGCCTCCTCAAAAGGCAAATTGCCGTCGGTTCTCACCGAAAAAACAATATCTTTCATCTTTCCCGGCATGGCGTAGTATTCAATTTCTATATTATAAATGCCTATATCGGCAATATCAAACTCATATTCTATTTCCCTTTGGGAAGAGGAAAGCAATAATCCCGACCTATCAAGCGCGCTATCGGAAAGATAGTCGCTTTTTGCGGGTGTGCCCACAGCTGCCTGCGCGCCGCTTAAAGCCGAAGAATGCAGCTTTGCATAATCGCCGTAATTCAAAGCGGCGGCAGACTCCGATGACGCCGAAACGGCATTTTCCGCCCCGGTGCTCTCGGTCTTATCGGCGCCGGCAGCGCAAACACTTGAAGTGCAAAGCACCAGTGCCGCTATCGCTGCCGCCGATATTTTTTTAAGCCAAGCCTTTTTCATCGCCTTACCTCTGCCTTTCAACAAGTAATCAGCCGTTTCTTTTCTTTAAAAATTCCTTGTAATAAACTCCCCAGAACGGAGTGGGTTCAAAGTCGTCAAGATTTTTAATAAGCGACGGCCCTGCCGTATCGTGAAAATCCCATGCGGTAATATGATAATTGTTTTTTTCCACCCAGTTGAGTAAGCGCGGAACCCATTTAGCGCTTTCCTCGCGCTGCGGCGCTTCATAAACCACAACATTTTCACCGTAATGTCCGCATTCGCCGATAATTATCGGATAATCCTTATTGCAAACATCCACAAGCTCGTCCCAACGGTCAAGCTCCTTCCACGGATATTCGTGCGAATCAAGTATAATGCCGTTGCCGACGCCGTCCTTTACAACATAGCCCTTTGCAATGCCGTCAAGCTCATATCCCCAATCAAGTCCCGCAATAATCGCGATATTCTTTGCTCCTACAGCACGCACGGTATCGAGAATTTTTTGCATTCCCGGGGTATGAAAGGTTATTTTCTGAAGTTCGGGCTCGCCCGATTCATCCCGCATTATCTGATTACCTATATTCTGCGGGGCGTATTCAACCGTAACCTCTCCGCCGTCTCGCCAAACTTCCCACGAAACCTTAAAAGGCTCGTTAAACAGACCGAAAAGCACATTGGGATGATCGCAGTAGCGCTTTGCAATATCTTTCCAGAATACCAGGCAATTCATATCCGGCATATTGCCGCTTATAAATTCTCCCCACGAGCCGCAGTTGCTGCGGTGAAGATCTATAATAATATATTTATTTCTTTTCGCAACCTCGGTAACGATTCCGTCAACTATCGCACGGTATCTTTCGCCGCTTTCGTCCTCCCCCGCCTGATCGCCGCCGAAACCGAACCAACGATCCTGCGAGAGCGGAAGCCGTATAATATTCGCATTCCAATTGTCCATCGCGTAAATCACGGTGTTAAGAAGTTTTTCGGGATTTGAAAGCCATTCGAGCGAGGCGCAATTAACGCCGGTAAGAACGACTCGGTTGCCGTTTTTATCAAGCACACGGTTTCCCTCTACGTGTAATTCCGAAGCACTGTTTTCTTTTCTGTAAGCGTCAAACATTATTCGGCCACCTCTGTCAGCTTTAAATTATCGTAAATCAATTCGCAGCGCTGCTTTACGCAATCCGCAGAGCGCAGCGGATCCTTTGGGGTTTTAAAAACGAAATCCTTAAGGCGTTCTATATCGGTTTTCGCAACATGGGTTCTTGTATCGGAAGAAGCATAATAAATATAAACCTCATCCTTTTCGTTTACGGCTACGCCGTTAACAAAAACAACGTTCGACACATCTCCCACGCGTTCCCCGCCGCGCGGTGCAATGAGAAATCCGCCCGGCTCCGCAATAACCTTAAAGGGGTTTTCAAGATCGGTGGCAAAGGCGTATATCACGTATCTTAAACCCGCCGCGGTATTACGAACGCCGTGGGCTATATGTATCCAGCCCATATCCGTTTTTATCGGCGGGGCTCCCGCACCGTTCTTGCTTTCGGTTATCGTGTGGTAGCGCCTGGGGCTAAGCAGTATTTCCTCGTCTACATTAGGCGATGTGATATCGTCGCAAAGACCGAGGCAGATTCCGCCGCCGTCGCCCGCGTCGATAAAATCATCCTGCGGGCGCGTATAAAAAGCATATTTCCCGTTTATAAGCTCGGGGTGAAGCACGCAGTTTCTCTGATATTTCGATTTAGTAACAAGATTCGGCAGGCGTTCCCAATTCTTTAAATCCTTTGTACGTACAATTCCTGCCTGAGCCGCGGCAGCCGAAAGGTCCTTCTTTTCGGTTTCCTTGCTCTCGCTGCAAAAAACGCCGTAGATCCAACCGTCTTCATGCTGAGTAAGACGCATATCGTACACATTTGTTTCTTCCGGGCAGGTATCCGGCAGCTGAAGCGGATAATCCCAAAATCTGAAACCATCCACCGGGCTTTCGCTTTCCGCAATCGCAAAGAATGATTTGCGGTCGTTGCCCTCTACCCTTGCAATCAAATAGTATTTCCCGTTTAAGTATATCGCGCCAGAATTGAATACCGCGTTCACGCCCAGGCGTTCCATAAAAAACTTCTCGTCCGTGTAATCGTATTTCCAAAAAGGCGGAATATGCTCGCGCGTAAGCACGGGTAATTCATACCTTGAATAAATTCCGTTATAAAAATCGGTTTCGCGGTTTTTCAAGTTAATTATGCTTTCGTATTTCTTTAAAACATCTTGCTTTTCGTTCACAGTCATTCACCTTTTTTGAAAATCGCTCAATAATTATTCCTAAGATATCATTATTTTATCATTCAATCAAAAATATTGCTATCTGCTTTTTAACATCTATCTGTTGCCGTAAATAATAATGTTAAAAAAACGAAATTTTTTTATTTTTTAGCGAACGAAAGCGTTTGTTTCACAAAAATTCGTCTCACAGATGTAAGTAATGCTAAAAAAATATTGTAAATTTGATTAATACTATTGAAAAAAGTCTTTTAATGTGATATCATTAAAAACAAACGACTATCATTTATTAAAGTTTTCAAAAGAAAAAATTAATAATTATTAAAATATCAATATCGGAGGCAGTATATGGCAATAACAATTCACGATACCGATTATATGGATCAGAGACTTGGCATGGCTTATCGTTTTCTTAACCGCGAAACCGCGCTGCAAAGTATGCACAATCACAATTATTATGAATACTTCGTAATTGTTTCGGGCGAAATAATTCACGAGGTCAACAACGAAGTGCAATACCTGCATTCGGGCGACCTGGTGCTTGTAAGGCCGAACGATTACCACCGCTACAATACAGAAAAGACAAGCGGCTGCAATATAATAAACGTCAGCTTTAAAAAGGAACATTTTGAAAGTATAAAAAACTATTTCAACAATCCTTTGATCGACAAGCTCATCACCGACCCCATGCCGCCCCACATTTACCTGAACGCCCAGCGCCTTTCATCGCTTAAAAGAAAGCATAATACGCTTAATCTGTACTCGGAAAAAAGCGATCTGACGGTATGGCTTAAAAATCTTTTGGCAGACGTGTTTTCGTACTTCCTGATAGAATATGACCGGCAGTCTCAAAGCGACTCAAAAAAATTACTTCAGCCCGCTCTTCTTCAAATGAATACTCCGGAAAATATTGAGGAGGGGCTGCCTGCGCTCCTGCGCACTTCGGGCTTCAGCCACGGGCATTTATGCCGGATAATGAAGAAAGAATTCAATACCACTCCGATAAAATACATAACGGATTTAAGGCTGCAATACGCCGCGAACCTGCTCACCACCACCGATTACGATATTCTCTCCATTTCGGTTCGTCTCGGGTTTTCATCCTTAAGCTATTTCATAACCATTTTTAAGAAAAAGTACGGCATGCCGCCCTCAAAATACCGCTCGCTGCAAAGCAACCGTAACTCCATTCGTCAAAATAAGGAATAGCTTTTTTCGCCCGTATTGCACATTCCGTTAAAAAACCGTTCCGCAAACCCCGAGGCTTGCGGAACGGTTTTAAATTTAATTTTTAAAATCAGCCTTTTTCAGAAAGCGCCTTTTTCAATCCTATCATATCAACAATGTTGACCGAACCGTCATTATTAACATCGGCAAGCGTAGTATCAACCGTTGCTGCGCCGAGCAAAGCGTTTCTGAGGAGCACAAGGTCAGCGGAATTTAATTCGCCGTCGAAATTTATATCTCCGCGGCTTTCATAATATCTGCCCGCCTTGTTTGCACATTCGGTAATAGTCTCAACATTTCCGTCGGCATTAATATACGGGTGGGATTTGAAAGCGTCCGCGCTGCATGCAATTCCGAAAAGCTTGTTTACATAGCAAACTCCCGCCATATACTGACCGTAAGTGTTGGCATGCTGATAATTGCCGTCGTTATCGTTGGGATAATTCACATCCCCGGTTATCTCGCGCGAATATTCAAACGCCAGTCCGGACGGAATTATTTCAAGGTTGTTTTCACGCGCAATTCTTTCGGTATTGGCTTTAATATTCGCAAAATCGGTATCGGACCATGTTCCCCAGCGCCAAACCTCGTGGAACATAAGCTGCGCATTCGGGCAGGCGGTCTTTACATATTCAATAAGCAACGGGAGCTTTTCAAAGGTTTCATAGCTGCGCGCAGCGCTGCTTTCCTGCTGGAATACTATTACATCCCAATCGGTGTACGCCAACGCCTCGGCAACGGTAGCGCCGTGCTCCGCGTTTGGAGCGTCAACCGTAGTATCGGCGCCGTCCTTAACGGTAACCTTGTTAACTCCGCCGCTACCGTTCGGCGATGTTACCTGAAATTTAAAGCCCGCAATGTCGTTCACGGCCGCATTGTAATGCTTTTCAATTGTGCAGGACGGTGATTTCAAATAACCGAAGGTAAGGTTTTTACCGTTGGCATATGCTATCTCGGTAGCGTAAACAGAAGCATTTTCCGCAAAGCTGTTTCCGATTGTAAGAACCGAAAGAGTATTTTCCGAGGGGCCGGGCTCGGGAACCACCGAGGGATCGGCGGTTATCGCTTCAAATTCCGCAATGCGGGCGCAATACAACTGAACGCCGCTGATAAGGAATGCTACGTATTTAATATTTTTGTTGACCGTAAGCGTTTTTTTGCTTCCGTCGCAAACCACATTTTTCTCAATAAGGCTTGCCGCGCTGTAAAGTGTGTCAAAGCTGTCCGAAGCATAAACCTCAAATGTATCAAGACTTGTTGTATAACCCGAATAAATATTCAGTTCACCCACAAAATAGCTGCCGTCAAGCGTAAATTCCGCACCGATATAGCGTGCGGGCGACCAGTCAAGCCCCGAATAGCAATCCGTAGTAGTCAAGGTGTCGCCGTCGGTCAGCTTTGCAAGGGTCGCTTCACTGATTTTAGACGCATTATCCACATAATAGCTGGTCGGATAGAACTGAACGCAGCGGGCGGACTGAAGATGCGTACGAAGAACATTTTCGGGAACGAATATTACCGGCGGCTCTTCATCGGTATATGCGTCGAACAGGCATATATTTCTTATGCGTATTCCGTTATGCTCTGTGCAGACAACGGCAACATACTGCGCGTATTTGTTAATATCAACGATTGTGCTTCTGCCGTAAGTACAAAGCACGTCGGAGGCGATTATGCTGTCAGCCGAATAAAGCTCCTCCTGCGTTGCCGAGGCATAAACGGTATAGGTTTCATTATAGGTTCCGTTGGCATTGAATAAGCCGGCGTCAATAAGCACTCTGCCGAGATATGTATTTTCGGTCAGGTTTATCTGAACTCCCGTATAGCCTGTGCTGTTCGAATAAAAATCGGTATGTGAGGTGGAGTAATCCTTATTTATAAGCTTATCTATATTTCCGGCGTTTGACGCGTAATCCGAAGCGGTTTCGCCCGATACCAACACAGCCTTTGCCGAATCGAATTTTTCCGATTTTATAAGGTCGGTCGCCTTGAATTCACTCGTTTCATCGCCGCTCCAAAGCTGAATTTCCTTAAGCCTTGAATTTGTATCTCCCGACGCTAACGGATTAAACACTACCATTACATACTTTACAGTCCGATCGACCTTGAGCGTTTGAACCGTTCCGTCGCACACAACAGAGCCAACCAAATTCGCGCCGTAATGGAGCGACGACAGCTCTTCCGAAGCGTAAACATCGTAATTATGCGGACTATCCGCACTGTCGCCGTATATTTTAATTTCGGAAGCAAATGAAGCCTCGGTAAGCGCATATCTTACCCCGAACCAGCGGGAATCGATAAGGGATAAGCCCCATATATCATGGTTGGTTTCCAAATCTCCGTCAACAAGACCTTTTACCACCCCGTTTGTAGCAATACCGCCGTTCGCAGACTCTGCAACGGTCAGGGATTGATGATTAAAGGAAATGCCCGATGAGTTGTCCATATCGATTTTTGTTTGCAAAAGGTTTTCCGAAACAAAGCCCTCCTCTGCATGTGCGAGCGTGGGAACGCAGGCAAGAAGCAATATCACGGAAAGTAATAATGCCGAAATTTTGCGTGCCTTTGAAAATTTCATAAAATGACCTCCTGATATAATTTTTAACGACCGACGATCAAAACAACGAAAAAAATCCCGTTCTTTTAATTTTCGCATTTTCATTTTAGCAAAGTAAAATTGAAAAAACTTTCTTTTTTTTAACATATTATGCGTATTTCACGATTTTGGATTAAAATAGTTAAACTTAAAGCCTATTTTTATACAATCGCACCAATTCAGCCCGATTTTTCGCAATAAACAACAGCAAATGAAAGTATTGACATTTGTTTAAAAAATGATATAATAACAAATGACAGCAAAGAAAATCAAATAAAAGGGATTTTACGGCTGTTTTTTGGCTCGGTTCCAATATAATTTTGTTTCGTTTTTTTAACGGTAGGAAAGGAAAGGAAAAAATGAAAAATAACAAAATCAACATTGCCTTAATAGGCTCGGGCAGAGCGGGAATGATACATGCGCGCAATTTCAGAGGTTCTATACAGAACGCAAAAATAATTGCGGTTTGCGACCCGATTGAGGAAACCGCAAAGGCTGCGGCGCAGGAGCTTGAAATTGACAAATACTACACAGATTATAAGGATGTAATGGCCGACGAAACCGTTGACGCGGTTATTGTTGCCACCCCGACCAAATACCATTGCGAAATAGTTATAGCCGCCGCTGCCGCGCACAAGCACATACTTTGCGAAAAGCCTATGGCAATGACGGTTGAAGAATGTAACCGTATGGACGAAGCCGCAAAGAAAAACGGCGTTATTTTGCAGCTGGCTTTTATGCGCAGGTTTGACGCCTCTTTCATTGCCGCAAAGAAAATGATAGACGCGGGCGAAATAGGCGATGTTGTTATGGTTCGCTCCAACACAAGAGGACCCAGTATACCAAAGCCCTGGATGTATGACATTTCAAAAAGCAATGGTCCCCTTGCCGAGGTCAACAGCCACGATATAGATTCGCTGCGTTGGTTTACCGGCGGCGATTTTAAAACTGTATTTGCAATAGGCGGAAACTACCGCTGCCCCGACGCAAAAAAGGATTTCCCCGATTTTTATGACAATGTGGTTCTCAACGCCTCGTTCACAAACGGCTGCCAGGGAATTATAGACGGTGCGCAGGGCGTTCTTTACGGATATGACGCGCGCTGCGAAATTTTAGGAACAAAAGGCTGCATTTATTTAGGCAACACAAAAGAGAACTCGGTAACTCTGTGCCGAAGCACAATGCAGAAAAGCGAGGAATACATAAACAGCTGGAAATACCTTTTCAGAGAAGCGTATCTTGAAGAGGATTGCGATTTTACCGCGGCGGTTTTGGAAAACCGGGCGCCCAAGGTTACGGCATATGACGGAAAAATGGCGGTTCTTACGGTGAATGCGGGAAATCTTTCAATTAAAGAAAAAAGAATAGTTGAAATTAAGGGCGATATTCTTATATAATATTTTCAAGGAGATGCAGCTTATGTTGGCAGCAAGAATGTACGGTATTAACGATATCAGGGTTGAGGAAATTCCAAAGCCCGTACCGAACCGCGGCGAGGTTTTAATAAAGGTGAAATCCGCCGCGGTTTGCGGAACTGATATAAGAATGATTACAAACGGCGCCGCAGGCATAGATAACGCGCACCCGAAAATACTCGGTCATGAAATTGCCGGTGTGATTGATATGCTCGGCGAAGGCGTTACGGGTTATTCGGCGGGGCAAAGAGTAGCCGTAGCCCCAAATATGGGCTGCGGAATATGCGAACCCTGTATAAGGGGAAACGGTCACCTTTGCGCCGATTATCAGGCGTTGGGAATTAATTTAAACGGCGGATTTGCGGAATACTGCATAGTACCCGAAGCCGCTGTAAGGGGCGGCAACATATGCATACTGGAGGACGGCGTTTCTTTTGACGAGGGCGCGGTAAACGAGCCGCTTTCATGCGTTTGCAACGGTTTTGAGCATGCCGACATACACCCGGGCGACAAAGTGCTTGTAATCGGTGCGGGGCCTATAGGAATTATGCACTGTGCACTGGCTTTAATGGCGGGCGCGGTTGTATATTTAAGCGACATTTCAAAGGATCGCTTAGAGGAAGCAAAAAGAATTTATCCGGGTATCACTCCCCTTTTCGGCGACCTGAAAGCGGAATTAATGAAAGCTACCGATAATTACGGAGCAGACGCTATTATAACGGCATGCCCTGTGCCGTCGGTTCAGTCCTCCGCGGTAGAGCTTGCGGCCTTGGGCGGCAGAGTAATCTTTTTCGGAGGAATACCCGCAGGCAAGGAACCGGTAGGAATCAACACAAATCTTGTGCATTATAAGCAGCTTATTCTTTCGGGAACAACAAGGGCAAGCCTTGCGCAGTACCGCAAGACATTAAAATATATTTCAAGCGGCGTGTTGAATGTTTCTCCGCTTATAACCGCGCATTTCGGGCTGCGTGACATTCACAGCGCAATCGAACGGGCAAAAAACGGCATAGGACTTAAAAATGTAATCAATTTTTAAGGAGCATAAGTATGAACAACGCTTTATTTATAGGTATAGACATAGGCACCCAGGGCACTAAAACGGTGCTTGCCGATTTATCGGGCAAAACCGTTGCGGAATCGTTTTGCCCGTCGGAGCTTATTCGTCCCGACGCGTTTACGGTATACGAAGACCCCGAAAAAATGCTGCAATCCGTTTTATACACGGTAAGGGATGTTATTCAAAAATCAGGTAAAGACGGAAAAAGCGTAAAGGCAATAGGTATTGATTCGCAAATGGCGGGAATCATCGGGGTTGACGAAAATTTTAACGCGGTAACGCCCTATGATTCGTGGCTTGATTCACGGTGCGGAAAATATACCGAATTAATTAAAAGCGAGGCGGAAAACGAGGCCGTAGAACACAGCGGCGGTCAGGTTGCGCACACACACGCCTCCAAAATTCTTTGGTGGAAAAACGAGCGCCCCGAGGCATTTGAAAAAATTAAAAAATTTGTTATGCCGAACGGCTTTGTTGCCGGCAGGCTTTGCGGATTAAAAGCAAGCGACGCCTTTATGGATTACACATTCCTGCATTTCAACGCTTTTTCGGACAATCTTAATTTAAAATACAACGAAAATCTTTTAAAGCATTTCGGCATAAATAAGGATTTGTTTCCGACAATCGTGAATCCACTGTATATTGCGGGAACCGTGCAGCCCGAATTTGCGGGTCTTTGTAATTTAGGAAATGATTGTAAGGTAATTGCAGGCTGCGGGGATACCGCGGCTTCAAGTCTCGGCGCCGGAATAGTAAAACCCGGCATGGCGTATGATGTTGCGGGCACCGCCTCGGTATTCGCGTGCAGCACCACCGTATTTGCACCTGATACCGGGCATAAAACCCTGCTTTTTTCAAGAAGCGTGTTTGAAGATATGTTTCTGCCGCTTTCATATATCGGCGGCGGCGGGCTTTGCCTTAAATGGTTTTCCGATATAACCGGAAAGACGCTTAAAGAGCTGGACGGCGAAATATGCTGCGATCCCCCCGCAGAGACCCCGGTGTTTATCCCGCATTTTTCAGGAAGAGCATATCCGTTGGACAACGGCGTTTCGGGCGCATTTTTGGAATTAAACGCCAACACCTCAAGAGCAGATATGTATCGCAGTATTTTGGAATCGATAGCCTTTGAATACAAAAGCTATTTTGATATTCTTCTGAAAAGCGGCTGTCTTACCGAAAACACCGCTGTTATAGGCGTCGGCGGCGGGGCTAAAAGCCCGATATTTTCAAAAATTAAGGCGGATGTTTTGGGAATTGATTATATCGTACCGAAATCCACCGATTCCGCGCCCGCAGCTATGGCTTTGCTCTCGGCTAAAGCCACGGGATATATATCCGAGGATCTGCGCGATGTTTTCGGCGTAAATTACGGCAACGCCGAAAAATATACGCCGAATCATGCAACGGCGGCGCACTACCGCGCAAAGGCGAAAAAATATTTATCGCTGCTTAACCGCTATTCGGAATACACTAAAATTCAATGAGGTGATCAAAATGTCAAACCCTGTAGGAATTTATTACGCATATTGGGAAAAGGAATGGTCGGCGGATTTTATTCCCTACATTAAAAAGGTTAAAAATTTAGGCTTTGATGTATTGGAAATAAATGCGGGCGCCATTGCAGATATGTCTTCAAAGCAGCGCTCAGAGCTTGCAAAAGCGGCTGAGGACAACGGCATAACCCTTACATACTGTATCGGTCTGCCGGGGCAGTACGACGTTTCCTCACCCGACGAGACAGTGCGAAAAAACGGCACCGAGTTTGTGGGAAAAATATTGGATGGAATGTATGAAATGGGCGGAAAAACAATAGGCGGTATAATTTACGCCTCCTGGCCAATGACCTTCGTGCCCGATATTGATACTAAAATGCGTCTTCGCGAAAATTCAATAGTCTCATTAAAAGAATTGCTGAAAAAAGCCGAGCAGTACGGCATTAATTACTGCCTTGAAATAGTAAACCGATTTGAACAGTGCATTTTAAACTGCGCAGAAGAGGGCGTGAATTATGTAAAGGAGCTTGAAAGCCCCAACGCCAAGCTGCTGCTTGATACATTTCATATGAATATTGAGGAAGACAGCATAGGCGACGCCATACGCACCGCAAAGGGATATGTAGGACATTTTCACATAGGAGAATGTAACCGCAAAACTCCCGGAACGGGAAGAATGCCGTGGCGGGAAATATTCACCGCCCTTTCGGATATTGATTACAGCGGCGCAATCGTTATGGAGCCGTTTATACGCACGGGCGGTCAGGTAGGAAAGGATATTAAGGTATTCAGAGATTTAAGCGGTGCGGCGAGCGATGAGAAAATGGACGGGCTTGCGGCAGCAGCCGCAAAATTTGTAAAGGAGCAGATAAAATGAAAAAAATAAAAATCGGTATTCTCACCATGTCGGACGGCAGAGAATATTTGCATGAAACCTTTGAGGAATTAAACTTCAATAAACAGCACTCCATAGCAAAGGCTCTTACCGATACCGGCATGTTCGAGGTTGTTGAAGGCGAAAGAATAATCAACAGCAATACGGTTGCCAAAGAGGAGGGCATGCGGCTTCGTGAGAACTCCGTTGAAGCCACCGTTTTCAACTATACGATCTGGTGCTATCCGCAGTATACGGTTGCAGCTCAAAATTTCGCGCCCGGCCCGTATTTGCTTTTTTCAAACCTCCATCCGTCGCAATGCGGAATGGTGGGCATGCTGGCTGCGGCAGGTTCACTGGATCAGATAGGCGTTTCGTATAAAAAGTTGTGGGGAGACGTTTCGGAACCCGAGGTTTTGGAAAAAATGGTTTCTTTCCTGAAAGCGGCGTCTGCGGTAAACCGACTCAAAGGGCTTACATTCGGAAATTTCGGCGGCAGACCGTTAGGTATGTACACCGCTGTTGCAAATCTTGAACAGTGGCAAAGGCTGTTCGGCATTGATTCTGAAAATATAGAGCAGGACGATATCATCCGCGCGGGCGAAAAGGCGGACGAAAAGGAAGTTGAACGCGCATTCGGGTGGCTGACCGAAAAGGTCGGCAATATTGCTTACGACGGCATTGTTTTAACGGAAGAAAAACTTAAAACTCAAATCCGTTCATATATCGGGCTGCGCGACATTATAAAAGCGCGAAACCTTGATTTCATTGGAATAAAAGCGCATGGCGACCTTACTGACAGATACTGCACCATGGATCTTGCGGAAGCGCTTTTAAACGATCCTTATGACTGGAACGGACCGAAAGAAACTACGGTTGCCGCAACCGAAAGCGATATGGACGGTGCGCTTACAATGCAGATTTTCAAGCATTTGACCGGTATGCCGGTGCTTTTTGCGGATGTCCGTCATTACAATAAGGAAAAGGATGTATGGTATTTTTCAAATTCGGGAACCCATGCAACTTATTTCGCGGGCGCAAGTTTTAACCCCGACGATAATCTGCCGCTTGTAGATCTTCTGCCCGAAACGTCCGATTACCCTGCCGGCGGAGCCGCGGTACACCACTTTGCAAAGGAAGGCAGGGTTACACTGGCAAGGCTTGCGAGAAAGAACGGTAGCTATCGCCTGACAATAGTCCCCGCGGAATTTAAAAACTATTCCAGACTGGAAATGATTGAAATGGGCAGCATAACCACGCCGCAATGGCCTGTTGCCTTTGCAAAGCTCGGTGTCAGCGCGGATTACTTTATTAACAACTTCCCGTGCAACCATATTCACGGCGTTTACGGAGATTATACGGAAGATCTCGTAAATGTTGCAAATCTGCTGAACATTCCGGTAACAATTTTCAAATAATTTTAAAAAAGGAAGTATTTACTATGAAAACAAATCTCACACCCGAACAGCTGGCAAAATATTTTGACCAAACCCTTTTAAAGCCTTACGTTACAGAAGCAAGATTCAAAGAATTCTGCGAAGAAAGTGACCGTTACGGATTCGCAATGGTTGCAATAAATTCCGCACCGGTTAAGTTCTGCAAGGAAATATTGAAAAACAGCGCGGTTCATGTAGGTGCGGCAATAGGCTTCCCGCTCGGACAAACCACTATAGAAGACAAGGTTTTTGAAACAAAACAAGCCATTGCCGACGGCGCCGACGAAATAGATTATGTCGTAAACCTCGTTAAGCTTAAAAGCGGCGATCTTTCTTATATTGAGGATGAAATGCGCAGTATTGTTGATGTGTGCAACGAAAACGGCAAAATTTCAAAGGTTATTTTTGAAAACTGCTACCTTACAAACGATGAAAAGAAAACTCTTTGCGAAATCGCATTGAAGGTGCGCCCCACATTTATAAAAACCAGCACCGGCTTCGGAACTCCCGAGCCCGGCATTCCGGTGGGCGCTACCGTTGAAGACGTTAAGCTCATGAAATCCATAGTTGGAGACGCGGTTAAGGTCAAGGCTGCGGGAGGCGTACGTACGCTTGACGAAGCCCTTGCAATGATTGACGCTGGAGCCGAGAGAATAGGAACCAGCGCAGGCGTTAAAATTGTAGAAGAATTAAAAGCCTTAATCTAAAAGAAAAGGGGTAACACTTATGCTGCCGAAATCTCTTGATACAATTGAAAGGGAAAGTTTTAACGCCGGTAAGTCGCCGCTTGAATACCCCGCTGCGGAATTAAACGAGGTCACAGAGCCGTGCAATGCCGCGGTTTCAAACGATACTTTACCGTTAAACGGAAATTACCTTATGACCGAGGGCGGAGAGGAACAACCCGATTTTACAAAAGGGATTTCCGCAGCAATCCCCTGCACCGTTCAAACAGCGCTTTTTGAAAACGGTACAATCCCCGACCCTATGTTCGGGAAAAACGATAAAGCGGCAAGAGAAGCCGCCTATAAAACATGGTGGTTTAAAAAGGAATTTGATTATTCGGGTTCGCTTACAAACCCTACGCTCTGCTTTGACGGAGTTTGCCACAAAGCTCATTTTTGGCTTAACGGTACATATCTCGGCTGCCACGAGGGAATGTTCGGCGGGCCGTTTTACAAGGTGGGTCATATTTTAAAGGAGCATAATACCCTGATAATTAAAATTGAAAATTCCCCTGCCGACCCCAAGCATTATTCCGAATATGCCGATTTTGACGAGGGCTGGAAAAACGGCGTGGTTGTCAACTGCGTTTACGGTTGGCACTATGCCTGCATTCCCACAAGGGGAATATGGGCCGATGTATATTTAAAAAGCACGCCCGCGCTTCTTTGCGAGCGCCCATTTATTGCAACAGAGGATTATAAAACGGGCAGAATAGGCATTTGCATTAAAACTGAGGGCTCGGGCAAGGGAAAACTGCACGTCACGGTAAAGCCCCATAACTTTACGGGAGAAGCGCAGTACTTCGCCGCCGATTTCAATTGCGACGGCACAGAACACCTTCACTATAGCTTAACTGTTAAAAATCATAAACTTTGGTGGCCTAACGGTTACGGCGGGCAACCGCTTTACGATGTTTCAACCGTTATTATTACCGAAAACGGTTCGGCTCAGCGGTTTGATGAAACCATAGGAATAAGACAGATTGAAATGCTTCCCGAAAACGGTATTCCGAATTCCGAGCATTATAACTGGCTTTTCAGCATAAACGGAAAATATATTTTTATAAAGGGTACAAACTGGTGCACCACTGACGCTCTACTTCGCTGTACCGAAGAAAAATACGACCGTTTCCTGGCGCTTGCAAAGCACCAGAATTTGCAGCTTTTACGCGCATGGGGCGGAGGTCTGCCCGAAACCGATTACTTTTATGCCAAATGCGATGAATTGGGACTTATGGTTCAGCAGGAATGGCCGACCTGCTGGGATTCGCCCAAAACACAGCCGGAGGCCGCACTTATCGAAACAGCCGTTTTAAACACCGTTCGTTTGAGAAATCATGCAAGCCTTGTGCGCTGGGCGGGCGGAAACGAGCTTTCCGCAACCGACGAACCCTCAATAAAGCGAATGGCGCAAATTGCCGTTGAGCTTGACGGTACGCGCCCATTTCACCGAACATCGCCCTATGCCGGCTCTCTTCACAGCTACGGCACATATTGGGAAATGGAGGAAATGGACAGCGCGCTGCAGCTGCGCGCGCCGTTTATAGGTGAATTCGGTATGGCTTCGGCGCCGAATTACGAAAGTATTGCAAAATATATACCCGAAAGCGAGCTTTCACAAAATGTGAGCCGCACCGGCAAGAGCTGCTTTAATTATCATACGCCGCGCTTCAACGAGTTTTTATGGCCCGAAAGCTATAATGATATGGATCATTTGCTTATGCGTGCCTCAGAGTTTCTCGAAATAAAGACACTGCGTGATTTTATCCTCGGCACCCAGCTTGCGCAATCCGTTGCAATACGGCATACGCTTGAGGCGCAAAGAGCAGACAGCCCAAATGCTGCGGGAGTATGCTATTATAAGCTGACCGATGTTTATCCCGCCTGCTCCTGGTCTACGGTCGATTACTACGGCGTTCCGAAAATTTCATATTATGTGATAAAGAATGCTTTTGAACCGCTTCATCCGACGCTTGAAATAAAATCGATAAACGCGGTCTGCGAATATCCCGTATTTCTGCTTGACGATACTTTTGCGGCTAAAGACAGCGGCTGCAAAATCGCAGTCAAAGCGTATGACCGTGACTTGAATATCATTAAATCGGAAGAATTCGCCGTAACACCGAAATCTGAGGTTAATCCTATCGGTATTTTCAGGCTGAACGATTCGGAAAAGGAAGCTGTAAGAATAATATCCGTGCGGCTTTACCGCGAGGGTATTATTGCGGGAGACGCATTATACTTTCAAAATTACAAAAACGATTCGGGCTGCCTTATTAATATGCCGAAAACCGACATTACCGTTACCGCCGAGGACGGATGCGCAGTAATAACAAACAATTCGGGCGTACCCGCCGTAGGTGTTTTTTTAGAAAATCTTCCGCACGATACGGAATTCACCGCAGAAGATAACTTTATTTTATTGGAAGGCTTTGAAACAAGAAAAATTAAAATAAATATTGAAGACGGATTAAGCATAAGGGCGTTAAACGCATAACGGAGGTAACTATGGGCAACTGCATAAAAGCGGCAAGGGGAATTAAAAGACTGACGGATATTTCATCCCTGCCCGTGCTTGACAACAACAGCTTTATTAAATACGAGGGCAGCATTTCAAAGTGCGGCGACAATGCCGATTGGGATTGGGGAATGTACACCGACGAAAACGGCGAATGGGTGCTTATGGAGGTCGACGGACCCGGCTGTATTTATAATTTCACACAGCACCGCTACCCCACAAGCGCCGTTCCAACCTTCAGGTTTTATTTTGATAACAGCGCTACACCGCAATTCGAAATTAAACCCTCGGAATTCGGAGTAAAATATCCTTTTATTAAACCGCTCGCGGATAAATTTGTAGGACCCGACGACAACGGCAGAGGGCCTATCTGGGTTGTGCGAAGCTTTGTTCCCATGGAATTCACCACCCATTGCAAGGTTACAAGCGATATTAAGCTTGAGGGAGCGGATAAGGCACTGGGACAAGGCGGATGGGGACATATAACATATCACATGTACGATTCGCCGGAGGGACTCTCAACATTTTCCGACAAGCTTGATATATCCGCCATAGCCGAAAAATACGGCTCTCCCCTGTCGCTCGAATGCGATACCGTAAAATCCGTAAGCGCCGTATCCGTTCCGCCCGCCTCTGAAAAAAAACTTTTCGATTATAACGGCGAGGCGTGTATTACCAAAATCGGCATTGCCGTTCCTTATGACGCCGATATTTTCGACAGCCTGCGGATAAAAATAAAATTCGATTCCGAAGAATGTGTTTATGCCCCGTTCGGCACGTTTTTCGGCTGTGAATACGGTAAAACCCCGGCTGCAATAAACACCGCGCTTTTAACGGCTGATTTTATAAACGGATTTTTTGAAAACCGATATCCCATGCCGTTTTTCCAAAGCTGCAGTATATCGGTTGAAAACAAATCATTAAATGCCGTTACGATTAATTCGGCAGAGCTTTGTATTAACACACGGCTGAATTACAACAAATCCGCTGTCGGCTGCTTTCGCTCTTCGGAGTATTACTCAAAAAAAGCCAATACGCCGGGCAAAAACTCCGTAATCGCCGATATACACGGTAACGGCAGCATGGTCTATGGGGTTATTTCGGGTGAGGATATAGCCTGCGGTTGCGAGGGAGATGTGCGCGTATTTACAGACGGCGTGCGTTCCCCCGTACTGGAAAGCGACGGCAGCGAAAGTTGGGGCAGCTACGGCTGGGGCTTTGTCTGCCCGCCCCAGTGTAATCCGTTTTCCGCCTATAACGGCGTTCCGAATATTAACGACACCTGGTCGGAATTAAGGCTGACATTTACCGATAATTACCCTTTCAGGGATAATCTGCGCTTTGAGCTAGAGCACGGCTGCCAAAATGACGGCGGCGGCTTTCACAGCGGTCAGATTTTTTACTACGGAACAAAAGCCACGGCAATAAAAAAAGAACTTGAAATAAATACCGAAAGCTATTATTATAAAAGTAACGGTAAGCATTATATTGCCGAAAACCGCTTCGAAAACGGTATACACAACGATTACTTAACCCTACCGGCCGTAGCAGACGCCGCTGAAACAGTTCTTTCGTTCGATCTGCCGAAAGAAATCTCCGCAATTATACTTAAAAGGGTCTGCCTGCAAAACACAGGCAAAATGGAAGCCGAGGTATATATAAACGGAAACAGAGTATCCGAAAGGAATTGGTTTACACCCGACAGCAACGAAATCTACAGCTTTTTTGAAGATGAATTTATAATCCCCCGAAAATATTTTTCGGATTGTGATAAGGCGATTATTAAAATCGTTTCCAAATCAAAAAACTGGAATGATTGCGGTTACAAAATAAGCATGATTTAAAAGGAGCACCTATATGTCGATTACACCCGTTTTTGCAGAGGAAAGGCAGAACAAAATTCTTTCTCTTCTGAAGGTTAAAAATAAGCTATTGGTAAACGATTTATGTGAAGAATTCAATGTTTCTCCCGCCACAATCCGCAACGACCTGAATCAGCTTGAAAAGAGCGGATTGCTGAAGCGCACCCACGGCGGCGCCATGCTTTGCATGAAAATAATGACCGAGCCTACCCTATCGCAAAAGAACAATTCAAATTCCGAGCAAAAGCAGAGAATTGCCGAGTACGCGGCGCGGTTTGTTGAAAACGGCGATACAATAGCCATAGATACCGGCACCACAACCTATTCCTTTGCACAGCTGCTTTCAAACAAGCATAATCTTACGGTAATCACTACCGATATTCATATTGCCACCATTTTGGAGGATTTTATAGGCGTATCTGTAGTATTGGCGGGAGGTAAACTGCGTAAAGGCTTTTCATGCACGACCGGCGCAATAACCAATTCGCTTTTAGCGTCTTTTAATGTTGATAAGCTTTTTCTTGCAACCAATGCGGTGAGCTACGCCGGTTCGCTTTGCACGCCGGATATTGAGCAGGCTCAGGTGAAAAAAAGTCTTATAAAAATGGGCAAGGAAGTATTTCTGCTTTGCGACAGTTCAAAGTTTGACAGACAAAGCTTTGTTGAATTCGGCACACTCGATGAAGTTGATAATATTATTACAGATTCAAATCTTCCGCCGGAAATACTTAGCCGTATCCAATCAAAAAATATAAACATTGCTACGGTTTAAAGCAGCTTTCCTTTTCGGTTTCGGCAAAAAAATCGGTCAGACAATAGAAATGGAAACTATCCGTTTTATATCTTCGAAATCTCACATTAAAATTTTGCCCTATTAAACGGCGAAAACCCCGATAAAATCGGGGTTTTCGGGGGCTATATCTTTTTTGTAGCCCTTGTATGGCTGGGGAATAGGGATTCGAACCCCAACAAACAGAGTCAGAGTCTGTCGTGCTACCGTTACACAATTCCCCAAAATCGGCAACATGATTATTATATCAGATTTTTTAAAAAAGTCAAGTACTTTTTTTGCAATCAAATAAATTATGTAGCAAAAAGTTAATATAAGGCATATATTGATTAAATGTGATACTTTATGAATATTTTATGCGAAATTATAAATCAGCCGGCAAAAGCCGCCGCCTATGTTCGCGGCAGCGAAAAATACCCCGATATATGCGGCAAAGTGGCGTTTTACCCCATAGGCAATGCCGTTTTGGTGCGTTCGGAAATTATGGGACTGCCCAAAACCGACAACAAATGCGACGGTTCGATTTTTGCCTTTCATATTCACGGCGGTTCGGCGTGCTCGGGAACAGCCGAAGACCCGTTTGCAAACGCAGGTATGCACTATAACACCGATAACTGCAAGCACCCGTATCACGCGGGTGATATGCCGCCGCTTTTCGGTGTGAACGGAAACGCGCTTATGCTTTTTATGACCGACAGGTTTACTATTGACGAAATAATCGGAAAAACGGTTATAATACATGCGAAACCCGACGATTTTGTAACTCAACCGTCGGGCAACGCGGGCGAAAAAATAGCCTGCGGGGTAATTTCAAGAGAGTAGTGCTTAAATTTTAATAATATTAATAATTACCTCGGTCATTTTTTCAAGACCTCTTATAGGTATAGTCTCGTAAATGCTGTGCAAATTCATGCCGCCTGTTGACAGATTAGGACAGGGCAGACCCTCAAACGAAAGCCGTGCGCCGTCCGTTCCGCCGCGTATAGGCTCTATTACGGGTTCAATACCCGCCGCGCGCATAGCTTTCTCGGCACGTTCCACCGTTTCGGGGTATTTTGCAATGATCTCCGCCATGTTGAAATAACTGTCGGTCACGGCTGTTTCAAAGGTGCCCTCGCCGTATTTTCTATTAAGATATTCCGCCGCGTTCACAACAAACTGCTTGCGTTTTTCAAAACTTTGCCTGTCAAAGTCTCTTATAATCATTGAAAGGTGCGCCTCGGTTTCCGAGCCCGAAATATCATTCACATGGTAAAATCCCTCATAGCCTTCGGTATGCGACGGAGTTTCCGCCTGCGGCAGCATGTTGATAAATTCATTAAGGTACAGTATAGCGTTGCGCATTTTGTTTTTAGCTGAGCCGGGGTGGGTATTTACACCGCGCACCGTAAGCTCCGCCGCAGCGGCGTTAAAGTTTTCGGCCTGAATACCGCCCAGTTCTTCCCCGTCCACCGTGTAGGCAAAATCCGCGCCGAAGCGCTCAAAATCAAATTTGTCGGCGCCCCTGCCGATTTCCTCGTCGGGCGTAAAGCCAATACTTATTTTCCCGTGCTTTAGGGTGCTATCCGAAATTATTTTCTCACACGCGGCAATAATTTCGGCGATTCCCGCCTTATCATCGGAGCCTAAAAGCGTTGTTCCGTCGGTAACAATAAGCTCTTCCCCTATGTACTTTTTATCAACCATGGGGGCGTTCGTGCCGTCAAACCTTATAATTTGCGGCTTCACATTTCTGCCGCTTACATCGGGCGAGGTATCCATGTGTGCAATAAGCCCTATTTTCGGTGAGTTTTCACACCCCGCAGTTGCCTGAATATGCCCGTAAACATAGCCGTTTTCATCCCTTGCGGCGTCTGTTATTCCTATGCCTTTAAGCTCGTTTACAAGATAATCGGCAAATGAAAGCTGGCAGTCGGTTGACGGACATGCCCCGCTCTTTTCATCGGAAGTAGTTTCAAATTTGACGTAATTTATAAATCTTTCCGTTGCATTCATTTTAATTCCCCTTTTCAATATTTTGATTATACCACTCAAAAAGAATTATTTCAATATAAAACATTTACGGTTTAAGAGTCGGTATCCTGCTTAAAGGTAATTTCAGATATGCTGTCAAGCAAAACCGAGGCACCGTTCGTAAAAACGATTTCACGGTTATAGTCGTTGATTTTCTTTACCCTGCCGCAGATATTTACATACTCCCCGCCTGATTTTTTAATATCGGGTTTAAAATAGGTAATAATCACCTCGGGATTTTCGCGGATATTTTCGCGTATTTCGTTTATACGGCGGTTGAGCAGTTCCGTTTCGTACTCGCCGAGCTCCTGCTTTTCGTCCGTATACCTTGCCGCCTCGTTAACGTCGCTTTCATAACCCGTAAGCGCCGCAAACGGAGCAAACTGCGCCGCCCTTGTTCCCCGCGGCATAGGTCGGCGCTTTTTTGATATATGGTGCGGCAGATTTATTATATCGTCGTAATTCCCCGTCATGCTACGCCTTGTGTCCCCCTATCTGACCGTTTCTTTCAAGCGTTGTAGCGCCGTCCTGCAAATCAAGACCCTTTATAACAGCGTTTTTGCCGTACTTCCCCTTTATTTTCAGCATTGCCTTTTGCATTTTCTTTTCTTTTTCAAGCTCTGATAACTGCCTTGCGCGTTCTTTTTCCAGTTTTTCGTAATCGTCAAACAGGCTCATTTGCTCGTCTGTCTCGCGCACCTCGGTTTCGCTTATTAAGTGGTTGCAGGTAAGGCTCAGCTTTCGCACCGAAAGATTTTTATTGACTATTTTTTCAAAAAGCTCTACGGTTTTCGCTGTTATCTCCCTTGTGGAAGAGGAATATTTTCCTATATTCACCGTTCCGTGAGCAGGCTTCGGCGCGCGTCTGCCATATCTGTCCGATACAATTTCGCCCGCGTATTTCTCCCCGTTTTTCAGGTTCTCAACATCATAAACAATATCAAGCACGATCTGGTCGGTGACAAGCCCTTTTTCAACCAAATCGAGGGTTGATAATTCCGCCATTTCCTTTATAACTATAAGCGCTTTATCATACGGGTAGGGCGACTGCAAAACCTGACCCGAGCTTGTGCTGTTATTTTCGGGCTTATACGCCTTAACCTCTGCTATTGTGCAGGGCTCCCAGCCCCATGCGTGGTCTATAAGCAGCTCGGCGTTTACCCCGAAAAGCTTATACAGCATATCCTCGTTCTCAATCGAGCAGCGCGCAATATCCCCCATTGTATAAACGGCGTTTGCTTCCAGTTTTTTGGCATAGCCCGGTCCCACACGCCAAAAATCGGTTAACGGGCGATGCGACCAAAGCAAACGCCTATAACTCATTTCGTCAAGCTCCGCTATGCGAACGCCGTTTTTATCGGGTTCTATATGCTTTGCCATAATATCCATTGCAACCTTGCAAAGATACATATTTGTGCCTATTCCCGCGGTTGCGGTTATGCCCGTTTCCCTCAGTACGTCCGAAATCATGGTTTTCGCAAGCTCGCGCGCCGACATTTTATAGGTATCAAGGTAATGCGTCGCGTCGATAAACACCTCGTCTACACTGTAAGGATATATGTCCTCGGGAGCGATATATTTAAGGTAAATACCGTAAATTTCAACGCTTATTTTCTTATAAAGCGCCATTCTCGGTTTTGCCGTTATAAATTCCAGTTCAAGCTCCGGGTGAGCGTCCAACTCGTTTTTATTGCTTGAAGAGCCTGTGAACTTTCTGCCGGGTGCTTTAAAACGTCTCGCGGCGTTTATTTCGTTTACTTTCTGCACAACCTCAAAAAGCCTTGCCCTGCCGCCTATACCGTATGCTTTAAGCGCGGGCGTTACCGCAAGGCATATTGTTTTTTCCGTCCGTTCCGAATCCGCAACGACAAGGTTGGTTGTAAGCGGGTCAAGCCCGAGCGTGGCACATTCGACAGACGCATAATAGCTTTTTAAATCTATGGCGATATATTTACGTTCCAAAACGCGCCCTCTTTCTTAATGCGCAAAAAAACGGACAAAACAACCCGAGCGCAAAAGCACCCTTATTGTTTTGCCCGATCTCGCCTTAAAGATACTTACGCTTTGCGTTGCAAACCTCGGTTATAAAAGTGCTGTCAAGGTCGGACAGCCTGTAACCGTTGCGGTAAATCAAAACATCCATGTAAATTTTATCATTATCCTTGCAGTCCCGCTGAATTAAATCATATTTTTCGTAAAGACTTTCGGGCACAGGCGATACCCACATAAACGAGTCGGTTACCGATTGAAGAATTCTGAACTGACTGCCGCGCTCAAAAATATAAATGTGCTTGTCCGCCCCGCCCGAAAGCTCTTCTTTTTTTATATCTATAAGCGGCAGCGATGGAACATACGGGTCGGCATGGCTTATTTCGGTAAAGGGCATTAAATCCTTGCAGAATATTTCTTTTTTACCCGCCAGCGGGTGCTCCTTTGACATAAGCAGGCGGTATTTAAAATCGGTTATAATTTCGGCGTTCAGGTGCTTTTCCTCAAACATAGATTTGAAATATTTTTCAAAAGCCAACTGAAAACGTACTATTCCGAGGTTATAATCGCCCTTTACGACATTATTCACCGTGCGCCATGAATTAGTTTCCTTATAGAATATTTCCGCAGGTATATCCCTGTTTATGCTTTTGGCAAACTCGGCGAATGCGTATGAAATATAGCTTGCCCTAGGCACGCAGACCGAAAAGCGCTGCTTCGGCTTGCGCCCGTTTTTGTAAATATCCTCTACCTCTTCAACCTGACTGATAATTCTGCGGGCATACTGTAAAAATTCCTCGCCCTCGGGAGTAATTGTTATTCCCTTTGAATTACGGTTGAAAATGGTAATGCCGAGACTTTCTTCAAGCTCCTTTACGGCGCGGGACAAATTAGGCTGCCCCATATAGAGATTCTCCGCCGCACGGCTTATAGACTTTGTATTTGCAATTTCCACCGCATATTTCAGATGTAAAATATTCACACCGACACCCCTTTTATATGTTTAAAGTTCCAGCCTCATATAAATAAGCTCCTGAAAGCCTGTTGTACGCGAGCGAAAACCCTGCGGGTTTCTGCCGTATTCCTTAAATCCTATTTTTTCATAAAGCGCCACAGCCGACTTGTTTTCGGCAACCGCATTAAGCTCCAGCTGCGAATACCCCGCCGCCCTTGCGCACTCAATGCAGGCTTTTGTCAGCGCCGAGCCTATGCCGAGCCCCCAGTATTCCTTTACTATTCCTATACCGAAATCCGCGCGGTGGCTTATTTTGAATTTACCGCCCACAGCGTCAATTCCCGCCGTACCTACAATTTTACCGTTTATTTCAGCCACGATTTCAATTTCGTTTTTACTCTCGGTTTTTTCTTTCAAAAACTCCGATTCCTGCGCTGCGGTAAAGCTGTTTTCATCGGGATAAGTAAGCATAAAATCGGTTTCAGCGTGCGTTTTATTGAAAACCTCAAGCACATGTTCCCCGTCCTGCTCAGTACCGTTTCTTAAAGTGCATATATCGCCGTTTTTAAGTGTGATTTTTTTATTGTATATCATAATTTATCACCGTTTTCGGGCTTTCTTTTAAAAAGCCCGTTTTTTTCTATCACTAAATAAAATGGTATTCCCAGCCCCACGCAAATAACAAGTTCGCCGAGACCCACCTGCAATGCGGAAATTGCAAAGCCCCAAAGCAGATTGCCCTCGGGCAGGAAGAATATCGCGATTTCAAGCCCGATAACAAGCGCGTTTATTATTACGGGCGGAAACATTGAAAGCAGAGGTATGCCCCCCAATTTAATATTTCTGAAAAAATAGGTAAGCAATGCGGCGATAACCGTAGCCGAAGTGCCGAAAATCATATCAAGCGGGTTGAAGGACGCGATATTCGCAATAAAGCACCCTACCGCAACGCCGGGAATAGCCGCGGACGTGAATACCGGCAAAATAGTAAGCACCTCGGAAACGCGGAACTGCACGGGACCGAATGCGAGATTAAAAATATTACTTAAAAACGTAAGCCCGACATACAGCGCGGCAATCAGCGCGCCCGTTATTATATAATTTATTCTTTCCCGTGATTTGGACATTTCTCTACATCTCTTTCAGATTTTTATAATATTCCACCGCCAGGCGGTCGCACCGCTCGTTTTCGGGATGCCCCGCGTGACCCTTTACCCACTCGATTTTAACCTCGTGTTCGTTTAAAAGCTCTAGCAGGCGTTCCCATAAATCGGAATTGAGCGCCGGCTTTTTATCGGACTTTATCCAGTTATTTTTCTGCCAGCTTTCCGCCCAGCCCTTAATAATTCCGTCGGCAACGTATTTTGAATCGGTAACCAGTTTTACCACGCAGGGTTCTTTAAGCGCTTCAAGCCCTTTTATGGCGGCGGTAAGCTCCATGCGGTTATTCGTGGTTTCCCTTTCGCCGCCCGAAAGCTCCTTTTCGTGCCGGCCGTAGCGCAGAACCACGCCCCACCCGCCGGGACCCGGATTGCCCGAGCACGCGCCGTCGGTAAAAAGCTCAATATATTTTTTCATAAAAATATCCTCAATACTTCCTGAAACAGCCTATCACCTTACCGATGACGTGCGGGTCTTCGGGGTATATGGGCGAATAATCGGGGTTTTCGGGCATGAAAATTATCTGCCCATCCTTAATAAGCAGGCGCTTTACGGTTGCCTCGTCCCCGTCCATTCCTATTACAATATCCCCGTTTCGGCAGGTGCGGTTTTTATCGGCTATTATAATATCGCCGTCAAGTATTCCCGCGTCGCGCATGGAAAGCCCCGAAACGCGCAGGGCGAAAAGCCCCTCGGAATTTTTTGAGGGATACGGTATATAATCCTCAATTTCCTCAACCGCCAGTATAGGCTGACCCGCCGTAATTCTGCCGACTACCGGCACAAACGAAGAATCATACTCCATATCAAGCCTTATGGCGCGGGAAGACTTCGCGTCTCTTACTATATACCCCTCGTCTTCCAATATGCTTAAAATGGAATGGACGGTAGAGGTGGATTTTATTCCCGTGGCGGCGCATATTTCCCTGACTGTGGGCGGAATGCCGCCGTTCATTTCTCTTATAAGATAATTATATACAGCAAGCTGTTTTTCGGTAAGCGGTGATTTAGACATAATAAAACCTCCGAACTTTTGTTCTTTTATTATACCATTTTTTTCTGCTGTCTGCAACTGTTTTTTAAGCGCGGCGGAAAATTCAGGTATTCGGGCGGATTTATGAAAATACGGTTTAAGCGCATACTTGACAATATGCCGTTTATATGATAAAATTATCGAGGTTCGGGTGGGTTATAACAAACGCCCGAAACCGAGATTTTTTTGACCGACAGTTCCGGCACATTTATCCCATAGATAAGTGTGTCTTTACTTTTGCGGCAAAAGGATAATGTAAAAAGAGAGGAATTTTATTTATGAAAAGCAGCGAAGCAGCTAAAAAGTCCTCGTTTTGGGACGAAAAGTTCGGCTATACCAAAATGGGGTCGTCGCTCAAAACGGAAGTAATCGCCGGTTTAACGACGTTTCTCGCTATGGCGTATATTCTTGTAGTCAATTCGGGAATGTTCGCAAACCTCGGCACGGTATCGTTCGACGCAATGTATGTCACAACGGCGCTTTCCGCCATTATAGGAACGGTACTTATAGGTCTTTTATCAAATCTTCCGCTAGCGCAGGCTCCGGGTATGGGTCTTAACGCGTTCTTTGTATACACGGTTTGCATGACGCTCGGTTTCTCCTATGCAAACGCGCTTGTGTTTGTGCTTTTGGACGGAATTATTTTCGTACTGCTGACCGCCACGGGCTTGAGAAAAATTGTTTTTGACGCCATACCGCCAGTTGTAAAGGCGGCTATACCTGCGGGTATAGGTCTGTTTATTGCCTTTTTGGGATTGCAGGACGCAAAACTTGTAATTCCAAGCGAGTCTACGGGCGTAACGCTCGCTTCGTTCAATCTTCTCGGCAATGCAAGCTGGGGCGCGGTAATGCCGCTTATTGTCGCCGTTTTTTCGCTTTTGCTTATAGCGGTTTTATCCTACAAAAAGGTTAAAGGCTCCATTCTTTGGGGAATACTCGGCGGAACGGGACTTTATTATCTTCTCGGTTTAACGGTAAAGGATTTTTATAAAGGCTTTGCCGAAACCCTTTCATTCAATCCCTTTAAGCCTTTTGCAGCCTTTGCGACGGAGTCGTTCGGCAAGGTATTTACCGAGGGCTTTGATTTCTCGGCTTACTTAAATGCCGAGAGTCACTCGGTGGGCGGTCTTGTTATACTGTTTATAACAACGGCGCTGGCATTTTGCATGGTTGATATGTTTGATACCTTGGGAACACTGTACGGCGCTTGCCGCAGCGGCGATTTGCTTGTAAAGAACAGCGACGGCGAGCTTGAGGTTCCGAATATGAACAAGGCTATGATGGCGGACGCGGTTGCAACCTGCACAGGCTCTGTGCTCGGCACTTCTACCGTAACAACATTTGTTGAGTCCTCTGCCGGCGTTGCCGCAGGCGGAAAAACAGGCATTACCTCGCTTGTTACCTCGGCAGCATTCGCCTTAGCCCTTTTCTTTGCGCCGCTAGCAAAGCTCATACCGGCATACGCTTACGGTGCCGCGCTTATTTATGTGGGCGTTCTTATGATAGGCAGCGTAAAGGATATTGACTGGAAAGACGTTTCGGTTTCCGTTCCCGCTTTCCTTACAATCGCAATGATGCCCTTTACATATAATATTTCCTACGGAATAGCTTTCGGCTTGCTCTCGTATGTTGTTATTAAGGCATTTTGCGGCGAAATAAAGCAAATTAAAATAGGCACATGGGTTATAACCGTGCTGTTTATAGCAATGTTCTTCCTTACGCACTGATACCCTGTGATTAATAAATATTGAAAATGCCCCTTAACCGTCGATAGCGGTTAAGGGGCATTTCTGTTATTGTTTATTACTCTATAACTTTTATGCGGTTCTTAATTGCCTTTAAAAGATAGATCTTAAATATTTAATACTGGTTTCAGCGCATTCAAGCGGTGATTTGCCCATGCTGGGCTGATCCTGCTCAACTACTACCCACTTAGCGTTAACTTCCTTGCAGGCTTCAAGTATTGACGGGAAGTTCTGAAGACCCGAACCTACCGGACGGAACTCAAAGGTGCCCGAGGCTTCCTTTTTGCTGCTTTCATCGTTGCCGATAAGCGCGTACATATTGCCGCCCTTAGTACCCGCAAAGTCCTTTAAGTGAACGATTTCAATTCTGCCGTTGTACTTGCGTACAAAATCAGCCGGATTTTCGCCGCCCACATTTACCCAGCAGGTATCAAGCTGAGTGGACAAAAGCTCGGGAGAGATTGCCTTGTAAAGCAAATCAATCTTATACTCGCCGTCAACCTTTTCAAATTCAAAATCGTGGTTGTGGTAGCAGAGCTTCATACCGTATTTGTTTGCAAGCTCGCCGAACTTTTTAACGTTCTCATAAAACTCGACGTTTTTCTCGCCGCCCGCAAGATATTCAGCGTTTATCCACGGAATAACGATATACTTGCAGCCTATTTCAGCGTAGGTTTTAAAGGTTTCGTCGCCCTTTTTAAGCTCGTCATACGGAACGTGTGCGGAAATGGGGGTAACACCTGCGTCCTCGCACATTTTCTTTACTTCCTCGGCGGTGTGACCGTAAAGGCCCGCAAACTCAACGCCGTCATACCCGAAAGACTTAACCTTTTTAAGGGTGCCGGCAAAATCAGCCGCCATATCGTCTCTTACAGAATAAAGCTGTAAAGCAATAGGAAAATTATACATAACAATTACTCCTTAACAAATTGAAAGTTAATCCGGTTTATTTTAATTAAACTTCCGGAATTTCAATTTCTACTTCGTGGCCGCAGTCGCTTGAACGCTGAATACCGTCAAGTATAGCCTGGTTGTAGATGATCTGGCTGGTCGGAACAGGAGCCTCGCTGCCGGTAATAACCGCATTGAGGAAAGAGCGAATCTTACGGTCAAACAGATCCGGTGTGGCAGGCAACAGCGGGATAACAGTTTCAACAGGTTCACCTGCAACGTCATGATAAATGGTCATGGGCTTATTGAAAGAACCGTTCCAGCAATCGGTAGACGGAATACGGAGAGAGCCCTTAGTACCCATAATAATGGTATCTCCGGGAGTGTCAAGGTGCATATACC
>URGH01000007.1 GCA_900547305.1 uncultured Oscillospiraceae bacterium
CTTTCGTGCGGTGCGAAGACCGCCTATGCTCCCAAACCACCCGCGCTACCAGCTGCGCCACACCCGGATTTATTTAATTTTCAATATCATTTAATGTTGTTGCGGTTATGTTTTGACACAAACAATTATATAGAAACGCATATGATTTGTCAATAGAGAAATTCAAATCCCCCGAAACGGGGGATTTGAAAAACTGCAGCCCGTTTTTACTGTTTTCCGAACAGAACGTTAAAGATGTTTCGCAGGTATTCGCCGGACGTCACTCCGGTTTTGGACGGAACGATAAAAATGCAGTAGCAGAGAACAGCGGTTATTAAAAGCAGAAGAATAAGAACGGCAATCACGGCAATATTTTCCCTGAAAAACGAGCGCGAGGGTTCGGGCAGCTCGTCATCGGCGTGAAAGTTCATATTCTCGTTAACGTTCATCGAGTAAAGCTCGTCATCACGGCGCGAAACGCGGTTCAGTTTTTCGGCGGGGATATAAAAATCCGAATCAACATCGTCGCTTACATACGCCTCTTTTGCGGCGGAGCGGTAATCGTCGGTTTCGAATATCATTCCGCCGTCAAGCGATATGCCGTCTTTTTCGGCGGTGGTGAATGAGCTTAGCGGCTTTGCCTCTGCCTCGGTCGGCTGCGGCTCTGACTCAGCAGGGCGGGGTTCGGCTTGCTCTACCGTAACATCCTCGTCCTCCTCGTCGGGTATACTTATATCCTCCGTTTGCACGGAGCTGTCGGGTTCTTCCGTTTCCGGCTCGGCTTCCGGCTCGCTTTCAGAGGATGAAAACAGGTCGGTAATTTCTTCTGCGCCCGCTGTAATATCGGGTTCGGCAGGTACGGGCGGGGTTATGGGAATTTCCGGCACGGGCGGCGTTACCGGCTCTGACGGCTGCGGCTTTTGCACGGTGCTTTCCGCCTTGGCTTTAAGTTCGGTTGCGCAAAGCTCCTCAATATACGGGTGAATAAGCGTGGTCATAATGGTTTTGCGCACGCTCTTGCTGTCAGACAAAAGTATCATAGACTGCGGACCGCTTTCAATAATGCAACCGCCGAAGTATCCGTCAGGGGTTACAAGCGGAGTGGCTCCGTTTATGACCGAAATATTATTTCCGTCGGCAATGCCGTAAAGCTTGTTATCTATGGGGGAGAGCGGTTTGCCGATTGCACCCGCAACGGTGCTTAAAACTCCCTCATCCCCGAAAAGACTGCCGACTATTATTATAACCCTGCTTCTTGAAACAGCGCGGGCGAGATTATGTACCATCGATTTTCTGTCGGGCGCTTTATCGGTAAGCAGGCGCATACGGCAGCAGCCGCAAAGATTAAATTCCATTTCAAAATCGGTGGCTGTTTTGTAATAGATAATGTCAACCTTTATGTTCTGAAACATATTATTCCCCATTCTGCCGCCGAATTTTTTATAGCCCTAAATCGCGGCGGCGGCGGCGCGATAACGGCTTTAATTTATCGGTTAAAAGGGGTAGTCCGCTCCGCGGTCGTCATACCAGCGTTTCGGGTACCTGGGCGACGGATTGGCTTTGGAAATTGAAGTATCAACCGTCTCATCCTCGCCCTCACGGGTTTCACGCGCCATAACTACAAGGCGCGCGTCGTCAAAATCGTAAACGCAGGTTACAAGGGTTATAATGTTATCTTCTTTTGTAACGTCAACACCCGTGTTTATAAGGCTGCGCTCGTATGCCTCGCCCGACCAGCTTTCAAAATCCTCATCGTTTGCAAAGCTTTTCCGCGAAATATTGTAGATATACCCGTTATCATCCGCTTTTGACGCATTGAGTACAAAAACCGCATAAACCTTGTATGTACTCTTTTTGTAGAGCGTGGAAAACTCAATTGTCGGGTTTTGGCGGTAAAAACTCAGTGAACGGTACTTTGTGAGATCGGCAAACATACTGCCGTTTTTCATGTGGTGACCGTATATAACAAGGTTTTTATCGGTTTCCTCTTCGGTTATTTTGTTGGTGTAATCGAAAAACAGCGAGCCGTAGGCGCTTTTTTGCTTTTTTTGGTTGTGGGTAAGATAAAAGCTGTTATCCGCCGCTTGATAAATCGGGTTATCCACCCGAGTATTCGGTACGGTTATCCAACCCTTGAAGTCGCTGTTTTCTTTCAGCATATAATCATTGACCGAAAGCCGCTCGGCGGAGCCCGTGCTTATTGACGCGCCGTGCCAGATATTGCGGCTGCTCTTGATTATATTATCCTGCTTTTTTGCCGATAAAAAGTAATTCGCAAGGTATGAGGCGGAAACGATAAGGGTTATAAGCGATATAAGGAAAAACACCTTAATTATTATCTGCTTTATGTTGTCCTTCCCGTTCGGTATGTAGGATAAGTAAAGCCTACGGAAAAAATTCTTTACCGTTTTTCTTTCTTTTGCGTGTGCGTGTTTCATTAGAATACTTCCCCGACTGTATTAAATGCCAGCTTTAAAAGCTGTTCTGCCGCCTGCTCTCTCACATATTCGCGGCTTATAGGGCTTATGTTAAGCTCTTTCACCATCACCCCGCCTTTATAAGCTGCCGCTATGAAAACCAACCCCGGCATATGCCCCTCTGAGCTGTCGGGTCCCGCAACTCCTGTTACCGAAACGCCTATATCCGCCGCGGCTTTTTCGCGTATACATTCCGCCATTTGCCGCGCCGTATCATAACTTACGGCACCCAAGGTATCAAGCGTTTCTTTTTTTACGCCTAAAACCTTATTCTTTATTCGGCAGGAGTATGACGCTACGCCTAACTCGAAAACCGCCGATGACCCGGGAACTGCGGTTATATAGGACGAAACAAGCCCGCCCGTACAGGATTCGGCTGTGGCTATAAGCAACTTTTTCTCTTTAAGCAGTTCAACCAACTGCTCTGCCGTGTTGTAAATTTCGGTGTTCATTATTCAATCACCGAAAATTCGGTACCGTTTACGGCCTTTTCTATAAGCTCATCTACCGCTAAATTCTTTTCCGCTTCTTCACAGGCTGAAAGGGTGGGGCGCGTTTTCGGGTGCTTGGGGGTGAATACCGTGCAGCAATCCTCATAAGGTAAAATTGAGGTTTCAAACGCGTCAATATCGCGGGAGATTTTTATAATTTCTTCCTTATCCATGCCTATAAGCGGGCGCAGCACCGGCATATTTGTAACGCTGTCGGTTGTGACGAGCGCGGGCAGGGTCTGGCTTGCAACCTGACCGAGGCTTTCCCCGGTTATAAGCGCTAAACTGCCCGAATTTCGCGCCAGCCTTTCGGAAATGCGCATCATCATTCGCCGCATTATAAGTGTGAAATAATCCTCAGGGCAGTTTTTACCTATTTCATCCTGTATTTCGGTAAACGGTACAATAGCTAAATTTATTGCTCCCGAATACGCCGCCACCTTTTTAAGCAGGGTGCGCACCTTAAGCTCGGCGCGCGGGCTTGTATACGGCGGGCTTGCAAAGTGTATGGCGTCAAGGCGTAAGCCGCGCTTTGCCATAGTCCATGCGGCTACGGGGCTGTCAATCCCGCCGGAAATAAGAATAGAGGCTTTGCCTGCCGTGCCTACGGGCAAGCCGCCCGCGCCCTTTATCTGCTCGCACCTTATATACGCCGCATAATCGCGCACCTCAACGTAAACCGTTCTGTCGGGGTTGTGCACGTCAACCGTTAAATGCGGGAAATTATCAAGCAGCACGCCGCCCAATTCCCTGCAAATTTCGGGAGAGGTGAGCGGAAATGTTTTATCAGCCCGCCTTGCCTCAACCTTAAAGGTTTTAATGCTTTCCATTATCGGCTTTAAATATTCGGGCGCGCGCGTAAATATATCTTCGCTCGTTTTCTCGCAAACGCAGGCGCGGCTGAACCCGGCAATGCCGAATATCTTCTTAACGCGGCAGAGAGCTTCCTCAAAATCATAGTTTTCCGATTTCGGCTCTATATATATAGTAGACTGCGAACTGCGAACCTCGGCATCACCCAGGCTTTTAAGCCGCCTTTTAATGTTTTTTATAAGTGCGTCTTCAAAATTGCGGCGGTTAAGCCCCTTAAGTGCCAGCTCGCCGTTTTTAATAAGTATTATTTCTTTCATATATTTGCCTTTCTTAAAACCTTTTCGGCGTCACACAAAGCGTCCGCCAACAGGTCAATATCGTTCTCGGCATTATTTTTGCAAAAGCTTATTCTAAGCGCGCTGTCGGTCAAGGAGGGTTTAAGCCCCATTTCCTTTAAAACATAGCTGCCGTGACCCTTTGCGCAGGCGCTGCCGCTTGAAACAAAAATATTTCTTGTCTCTAAAAAGTGCAGCAGGGTCTCGGAGCGATAGCCCGGCAGAGATATATTAAGTATGTAGGGCAGCGCGTCGTCGGGGGAGTTGATTTCCGCCCCGCAGCGGCTTTTCAGCGTATCTTTGGCATAGCTCCACAGCGCTTTTTGTTTTACAAGCTGCATATTTAAGTCCGGTAAGTATTCAACCGCGCCTTTAAGCCCCATTATAAGCGGAACGGGTTCTGTTCCCGAGCGCATACCGCTTTCCTGCCCGCCGCCCGTTATAAAGGGCGGAATATTTACGCCCTTTTTTCTGAAAAGAAAGCCTATGCCCTTGGGTCCGTGAATTTTATGACCGCTGGCGGTCAGCAGGTCTGCGCCCAACAGCTTTACGTTTATGGGCAGCTTGCCGTATGCCTGAACCGCGTCACAATGAAAAAGCGCCTTGGGGCTTATGCGCTTTGTAAGCGCGGCGGCTTCCGCTACCGGTTGAACAGCCCCCGTCTCGTTGTTTACAAGCATCATACTCACAAGCAGCGTATTGTCGGTAAGCGCGTTTTTCAGGTCTTCAAGCAATACCTTGCCGTCATTCGCGGGCTTTAAATAAATTACTTCAAGCCCCGCGGCGGTGAGGCGCTTGCAGGTTTCCAAAACCGATGGGTGCTCAATTGCCGTGGTAATAACCCTGCCGCCGCGTTTTGCCGCTTTAAGGCAGGAGAGCAGGGCGGTGTTATTAGCCTCTGTTCCGCTGCCGGTAAATATTATTTCGTCACTGCGCGCGCCTATGGAACGGGCAACGCACTCCCGCGCCGCGCTTACGGCGGTTTCCGCCTCAATACCCAGAGTGTGCAGGGAGGAGGGGTTGCCCCAATTATCGCAAAGGGCTGTATTTATATTTTCAATCGCCCGCCGACATGGCTTGGTGGTGGAGCTGTTGTCAAGATAAACGATTCCGTTCAAAAACGCGCACTTCCTAAATAATTATACAATATACTATATTATACATTATTTTTTGCGCGGACACAATAGCTAAATGAAGTAAATTTTTATAACCCGCATTGTGGAAAATACAAAGTATAATTGCCGCTTTTATTTTGTGCTGTTCAGTAAAAAAACGTTTACCGGCGAAAAGCGGTCCAAAAGCAGGCTCCATTCGTTCTGAAAGCCCTGCGGTTTTTCCGCAGTTTTTTCGGCGGGCAGGGCAATAATCGCCCTGTCTCCGCGCACCGTTTTCAAAAGCGTGCCGCCGAGCGCGCCCGAGAGTGTTTTGCATATTTCGCTTATGCTTATTCCTTTAAGTTTTATAACAATCCGTTTTTCCTCCGCCGATATAAAAATATCCCCGCTTTTCCCGCAATTATCCGCCGCGGTCAGCAAAAGCGAGGTAAAAAGCCGACGGTTTATAAGAAAAGCCCCGCTGCCCGATAAACGCACCGAAAGCCGCTTTCCCCTTTGCAGCAAAATAATGACCGCGGCGCCCAGCAGCGAGTCCGAATATTTTTGTATATTTAAAGGCTCTTTATCGCCCTTTGAAAAAATTGCTTCGCAAAGCATGATTTTTTTCAGCTGTAAAAGCCTTTTTTCCGTATTTCCGCCGTGCAGAACGCTTTTTTGAATATAAAGCCGCAGCGCGGCTAAATACCGTTCGCGCGGTCTTGGCAAATATATCATAATGCAACCTCCGCATATGAGGTTATTATGCCAAATTATATAAAAAATAAAAAAATTGTTAAATATTAAACAAATAGCTTGAAAAAGCCGAACAAATGGGTTAAAATAGAAAATGTAAATTATTAAGGAGGTTTTTTCCAATGGTAAAAGTTGCTATTAATGGTTTCGGCCGTATAGGCCGTCTCGCTTTCCGTCAGATGTTCGGCGCCGAGGGTTATGAGGTTGTTGCCATAAACGATCTTACAAGCCCGGCTATGCTCGCTCACCTTCTCAAGTACGATTCCGCTCAGGGTCGTTACGCTCTTGCGGACAAGGTTTCCGCAGGTGAAGACAGCATCACCGTTGACGGCAAGACCATAAAGATCTATGCCGAAAAGAACGCTGCCGATCTTCCGTGGGGCGAAATCGGTGTAGACGTAGTTCTTGAGTGCACCGGTTTCTACACCTCTAAGGACAAGGCTCAGGCTCATATCGACGCAGGCGCTAAAAAGGTTGTTATTTCCGCTCCGGCAGGTAAGGATCTTAAAACTATCGTTTACAGCGTTAACGAGAAGACTCTTGACGCAAGCGATAAGATCATCTCTGCCGCTTCCTGCACCACAAACTGCTTAGCTCCCATGGCTGATACTCTTAACAAGTACGCTCCCATTCAGAGCGGTATTATGACCACCGTTCACGCTTTCACCGGCGATCAGATGGTTCTTGACGGTCCGCACAGAAAGGGCGATCTTCGCCGCGCTCGTGCCGCTGCCGTTAACATTGTTCCTAACTCAACAGGCGCCGCTAAGGCTATCGGTCTTGTAATCCCCGAGCTTAACGGTAAGCTCATCGGTTCTGCTCAGCGTGTTCCGGTTCCGACCGGTTCTACCACCATCCTTGTTGCCGTTGTTAAGGGCAAGGACGTAACCGTTGAGGGCATCAACGCCGCTATGAAGGCTGCTTCTTCCGCTTCCTTCGGCTACACCGAGGAGCCGCTTGTATCTTCCGATATTATCGGCATTACCTACGGTTCGCTGTTTGACGCTACCCAGACTATGGTTACCAAGATTGACGACGATACCTATCAGGTACAGGTTGTTTCTTGGTATGATAACGAGAACAGCTACACCAGCCAGATGGTTCGTACCATTAAGTATTTCGCTGAGATCTGATAATAAAAAATCTCTGCTCCGGCGCTCTCCGTTTTATCCGGAAAGCGCCGGATTTTTTTACAAAGGGAACTGATTGTATGACCGAAAACCGCGAGGATATTTTTGATAAAATAATGCGCCTGCCGCTGCTCGTGACTTTTGAGCCTTTTTATAAAAAGCATAAGGAAGTATTGCTCTACCTGTTTTTCGGCGGAGTTGTAACCTTAGTCAGCATAGGCACATTTCAGCTTTTTTACGCCGTTTTTAAAATCAACGAGCTTATTGCGAATGTTATTTCATGGGTGATTTCGGTATTAGTGGCGTATCTCACCAACAGAACATGGGTTTTCAGAAGCACCGCAAACACGAAAAGTGCCGTTACAGCGGAAATGCTCGGTTTTTTCGGCGGCAGAGCAGCCACCCTTTTAATTGAGGAGCTTATAATTTTAGTATTCGTCACGCTTTTGAAATTCAACAGCCTTGCGGTAAAGCTGGCGGCGCAAATAGTGGTTATAGTACTGAACTATATATTCAGCAAGCTTTTGATATTCAAAAATAAAAAATCAGGGAATTAAAAATACCTCGCCCGCATAAATAAGATCGGGATTTTTAATGCCGTTAGCCGCGGCAATGGCATTTATACTGCTGCCGAAACGCCGCGCTATTCCCCATAGAGTATCTCCCGCCCTTACGGTATAATATCTTGCGGTATCCGTTTTTTCGGGTATTAAAAACACCTCGCCTGCGTAAATAAGGTCGGGGTTTTTTATATTGTTGGCGGCAACTATTTTTTCCACCGTGCTGCCCGTTTTGCGGGCTATGCCCCACAGCGTATCGCCGCGCTTTACGGTGTAGTATACGCCGCTTTCGGGTCTTTCGGGCGTTTTGCCCGAAAGCATTATTTCCGCGGTAAAATAATCAAGATCCACATAATCGGCTATGCCGTCTATCCGCCCGCGGTCGCTGTACTGAAAGCCTGCCCACGCGCGCCATATGGGGGAGTCGGGCGGGTTTTCGCCGCCGTCGTAGTCCGCAACCCAAAGCGGATATTTACCGAAACGCGCGTCCCATAAATTGCGCGTGCGGTATGAGTCGGAGTAAACCGCGGGGCGAACGTCCGTCAGCCGCTCCGTTTCCTTTAAAAAGGCAATGCCTATATTGTTTACCGATTCTCTGCCGAGTCCCGAAAAGCTCTCGTAATCCATAGCGGGGCGCATTTCGTAATTTTTACCCTTTATAAGCGCGGCAAATTTTGCCGCCTGCGCAACCGCTTCTTCCTCGTTCATAGCCGTGACGTAATAATAAAACCCGATTTTTATACCCGCAGCTTTTGCCTTGCGGTAGTTGTATTCGAGTTTTCCGTCGGTATAGCTGTTTCCCGCACCCGCGCGGATATATACAGCGCCGATGCCGCTCCTTTTAACTGCGGAAAAATCAATGTCGCCCTGATAGACGCTTACGTCTATTCCGCGAACGGTGCTTTTATCGGCAGGCGGCAGGGCAAACGCCGCGCCCGAAAATATTGTAACGGTGATAAGCAGCGCCGCGGTAAATTTTGCAAACTTTTTCATTGTAACCTCTCCCGTCAGGACAGTATATTCGCGACGGCGGGAGTTTGCTATTAATTTGCTGCCAAGATTTGTTTTTTGTTTGTCTAAAATACGTTCACAAATTTGTCTTGAAAAAGCGCCTGCAAAATGTTATATTTGTAGTATAATATTTAGGGAGACAGAAAAATGTCCGAAAAAGATACAAACGAAATTCTTGAAGAGCAACGCCGTGCGCGGCAGGAATTTTTAGAGCTTAAAAAAATGCAGAACGGGGAAATGGCGGCGCCGCCGAAGCCCAGCGAGGTTGCTATTGTTCCCAAAACGCCCAAGGAAAAATGGGATAACTTTTGGTTTCAGTATAAATGGTACGTTGTGGCGATAACGGCGGTAACGGTTGTGCTGGCGGTGCTTATAACCCAGTGCGCCACGAGAACGAAATATGACCTTGAGGTGGTTTATTTTACATATACCCCTGCCATTGACGAGCAGACAAACGCCGTGGCGGACTATATAGCGAAATATACCGAGGATATAAACGGCGACGGCGAGGTGCATGTGCAGGTTGTTAATTGCAGCTTTAACAATAAATCGGGCGACACGCAGTACCGCTACACTATGATGACCAAATTGCAGGCGATGATAGCGGGCGACCAAAACGCAATGCTGTTTATAACCGACGAGGAGTCATATAAGTATCTTTCGGATTTATCCGACGGTGAGGGGCTTTTTGAGGACGAGCCGCTGATGTTTGACGACGGTTTTTACAAAGCTACCGAAACCGAAGCCTACGGAAAGCTGCCCGACGGGCTGCGTATTTCCTGCCGCAGGGTATCCGATACTGTGCTTGAAAGCAAAAAGGGCGCTGCCGACGCGCACAAGGCGGCTGAAAAAACGCTTAACGCCATAAAAAACGGAGGGAAATAAATGAAATTTTTCGACCGCTCAAAAATTTTATTCCGCGTTCTTTCGGTAATTGCGGTTTTGCTTGCCGTTATTCTTGTAATAAAGAGCTTTTCGTTTGATACTCTTATAAATTTCGATACACTCTTTTTCTTCGGCGGCTGCGTTTTGCTGCTTATGCTTATAATTGCGCTTATAACGCTGCGATGTGTTATCCGTGACGCCGAGGAGGATATGCAGGCGCTGCTGCGGTATTCGGAAAATAAAACACGGTCTTTATGATAAAAACTCCCCACTGCCGATTTAAAGCGGTGGGGAGTTTTGCAATCGGGTATCAGTATTAAGCTCAGCTGCCGTGCGGCAGCGCTTTGGCGGGTAATTTATGGCTGTGCCCGCATTTTATTTATCTTTTCAAAGATTATTTTACAGCCGCTCTCTATGTCGTCCGTATCGGCAACCGCCGATTCCGTGGGGCAGGCGCCCGTTTTATCGCGGTTCATAATCCGCTCGGCACACGTTCCGAACGAAACCCGCACGCCGTGATTTTTCAGCAGCTTTTCGGCGCTTTCGGATATTGTAAGCGCAAAAACCTCTCTAATATCCGCCTTTATCATAAGCATTGCGGCGGCTTTGCCCACCACTTTGTCGGCGGCGGAAAAACCCGAAATATCGGTGCCGCTCCGTATAAATTCCGCAAGAGGGGCTACGCCGCGTTTATCGCTTGTTATTACGCTTCCGTTTTTGCAAAGCGCTATTGAGTGATTACAAAGCGTCTCTTTTGCTTTTTCAATATCGGTCATTTTAATCTTCCTTTTTAAGTATGCGGCTCAAAACGGCTGTTACGGTAGGAATAACAAGCCCCTGCCGCAAAGCTCCGCCATCATAAACGGCAGGTGCGCAGCCGCGGGCATGGGGTATGATACCGCCGAGGTTATAACAAAGCTTGCAAGGGGCGAGAGCAAATCTATTACGGCAGCCCGGGCTGAACCGAGCAGTACGGGCAGGTACATGGGCAAATGCTGCGGACATGCGCGCTCGCATTTACCGCATTTAATGCAATCGGAGGCTTTGCCGTGGTTCTGTGTGAAAACCTCGTTATAATAGTAATCGGCATTCCAATCGTGATATATCTGCTTTGCGTTAAGGCAGGAGAACAGGTCGGGAATTGAAATGCGCTTGGGACATCCGTCTGTACAGTAGTGGCAGGCGGTGCAGGGAATTAAGTGCATAGAGCGGAAAAATTCACACTCTTCTAAATATTCACAAAAATGTCTTTATTTTTGAAATTCGCTGTGATATAATCTATAATGTATATTTGTGCGCAAAGGCGGTGGAAAATTTGAAGCTTAAAAATGCGGCGGTTATTTTATCGCTCTTTTTATGTTTTTCGCTTTGCGGCTGTAAAATGTTTACCGCCGATACCGCCGAGCTTTTAAGCCCACCCGAGCTCACGGGAGATATTGCCCCGATAGCTAGCGCCATTTCCGCCTCGGCGGGCGGGGAATATACTCTTAAGTATCCGTCTGTAGGGAATTACCGCTCGGCGGTTATACAAAACGATATTAACGGCGACGGCATTATGGAAGCCTTTGCCTTTTACAGCATGACCGAGGAAGAATCTACCGTTATGTATGTAAACGTTATCTGCAGCGAAAACGGCAAGTGGAAATCGGTTGCAAAGCAGAAAATAGTAGCCGGTGGCGTTGACCGTGTGGATTTTTGCGATTTGGACGGCGACGGTATTTCGGAAATACTTATAGGCTGGGAAATATACGGTACCAGCGAAATGCAAATGGCGGTATACAGCTTTAAAAACAACGAGCTTAACCGCAGAATGTTACAGCAGTACACGCATTTTCTGTGCGGTGATATTGATGAGGACGGCAACAACGAGGTAACGGTTATAATGATAAACAGCGGCGGCACGCCCAACACTGCTACGGTTTACCGTCTTAATGAAAACGGCGTTACAGCACTTTACTCAGCCGAGCTTGACAGGGGAGTTAAAACCGTAAACGAGCCGATATATGCCCATTTATCCTCGGGCAAGCCCGCAATTTATATTGACGAGATAAAGGGCGTGGGCGCGGTAACCGAGGTGCTTTTTATAGAGAAAAATAAGCTTGTAAACCCGCTTTTTAATGCAGAAACGGGCGAGACCACGGCAACGCTGCGCTCGGCTAATTTCGGTGTGCAGGATATAAATAACGACGGAATTATTGAAATTCCAGTTCAACGCGAGGTGCCCGCCGTAAATAAAACGGACGTGACCGAGAAAATTTACCTTACCGATTGGTGCTCATATAACGGCGAAACGCTTACCCCGCAGATAAGCGCGCTTATGAACACGAATGACGGATATTACTATATTGTGCCCTCAAAGCTTACGGGGCAGATAGCGGTTTATAAAAACACCGACCGCCATTTAAGAGAGATATACCGCTATACGGGCAACACCGTGGGCGAGTTGCTTTTCACCGTTAAGACGGTTAAAAAAGCCGATTGGGATAATGAAAGATACGCGGGGCGCGGATTTTCCGAAATCACGCACGACGGTATTTCCTCGTATATTTGCAGCATTTCCGAAACGGGCGCAGCGGACGGTTTGACCGTTACGGAAATAAGGCGGAATTTCAGACTTATTGATTAAAGGACGGAGAGAAAATGAAACGTATAATGATCGTTGAGGACGAGGCGGCAATACGCGAATTTGAGGCGATAAACCTGAAAAGGGTAGGCTATACGGTGGTTGAGGCAGGCTCGGGAGAGGAAGCGCTTGAAATATACGACAGCGATGCAGAGGGTTTTGATATTGCCCTGCTTGATATTTCAATGCCGGGAATGGACGGCTTTGCCCTTTGTAAGGAGCTGCGCAAGCGCAGCGAAACGCTGGGTATAATAATGCTGACGGCGCGCACGCAGGAAATGGATAAAATAAGCGGGCTTATGCTGGGTGCGGATGATTACATAACAAAGCCATTCAGCCCGACAGAGCTTTTGGCGCGCGTTGACTCGCTTTACAGGCGCGTTGAAATGCACACCCCGAAAGCGCCCGCCCCGGCAGACGATATAACCCTCGGGGAATTTGTTTTGAACCTGCGCCGCAGAACGCTCTTAAAAAACGGCAAAAACATAGAGCTTACGCAGGTTGAATTTCAAATGATTGAATACTTCTTCAATAACCCCGATACCGCGCTTGACCGCACCGATATTCTTGAAAAGGTGTGGGGCTCGAATTATTTCGGCGAGGAGAAAATAGTTGACGTTAATATAAGAAGACTGCGCATGAAGGTAGAGGACGACCCCTCGCAGCCGCGCCATTTGGTAACGGTGTGGGGCATGGGCTACAAGTGGAACACCAAGTAAAAAAAGCCTTAAAACAAACCGAAAGAAAGGAGATAAAGCGCGTGCAGCTTGATATAAAGTTTAAAAGCATTGCCGTAAGGTGGTTTTTTAATATTTTTCTTATAGTGGCAGTTATTGTCTGCACGGCGGTAATCTCCTTTTCGATAATTTACAGCAACATTTACACCGAGCGAATTGAAACCCTTGCGAACGATTTGACATATGAATTTAATTCGCTTTCAAACTCCTCAAAAACGGCTTTCAAGGAAAACGCCGTTGAGCTTGCGGGCAGCTTTGCCTATAAAAACAAGCTTGAGGTGCAGGTTATTGACCGCAACGATAATATTGTGGTTTCTACCACCGGCTTTCAGCCGACCGAGCAGCGTATGCCCGATTACGAAAAGGCAATTAAAACCGGCGAAACGGAAACGGCAAAAATAAAATCCGCCTCGGGCGAAAAGGTGCTTGCCTCCACTACCGTGATTTATGACGCGACAGGCAGAAGACTCGGTGCTTACCGCTGGATAACCTCGCTTGAGAACGCCGATAAAATGATTTCGTGGGTTATTTTATCACTGGCGGCTGTGGCGCTTTTGGTGCTTGCTTTCTGCGCTTTTTCGGGGCTGTTTTTCATAAACTCCATTGTAAGACCCATAAGGGACGTAAGCAATATTGCGCGTAAAATCGCAATGGGCGACTTTAACTCGCGAATTGAAATAAAAAAGAACGACGAAATAGGCGAGCTGTGCGATACCATAAACTATATGGCATCGGAGCTTGACCAGGCCGAAAACCTTAAAAACGATTTTATTTCGTCGGTCTCGCACGAGCTGAGAACCCCGCTTACTGCAATAAGGGGCTGGGGCGAAACGGCTAAAATGTCCCTCGGAACGGACGAGGCGCTTGTAAAGCGCGGGCTTGACGTTGTGCTGTCTGAGGCGGACAGACTGTCGGGCCTTGTTGAAGAGCTGCTCGACTTTTCACGAATGGAAACAGGCAGGCTTTCGGTGGTTTCGCAGCAGCTTGACGTTTCGCAGATACTTTCGGAATCGGTTGATATGTATATAGAGCTTGCACGCCAGCAGGGAATAGAGCTTATTTTCACCCGCCCGGCAGACGATACGTATGTATCGGGCGACCCGAACAGACTAAAGCAGGTGTTTATAAATATAATTGATAACGCGGTTAAATACACCGAAAAGGGCGGTCAGGTACTGGTTGACCAAACGGTTGAGGAGGGCTGCGCGCGAATAACCGTTAAGGATACGGGCGTGGGCATACCCGCGCAGGATATTGACAGGGTAAAGGAAAAATTTTACAAAGCCAATAAAACCGTTCGCGGCTCAGGCATAGGGCTTGCGGTGGCGGATGAAATAATAAAACAGCATAAGGGTCTTTTGTTCCTTGAAAGCACCGAGGGCGTGGGAACTACGGTTACAATAGTTCTGCCGCTTTACGAGCAGGAAACGGAAGCAGAAGAAAACGCAGAGGAAAAGGGAGAAACGAATGGCTAAATACACTGCAATAGGCGGTCAGGCGCTTATAGAGGGCATTATGATGAAAAGCCCCGAAAAAACCGCGCTTGCCGTAAGGTGCCCCGATAACAGCATTGATATAACCTATATGAACGGCAAAAGCATAAGAGAGCGCGTGCCGATTTTAAGGCTGCCTATACTAAGGGGCGTTGCCGGGTTTATAGAGTCTATGATTCAGGGCTACAAGGCGATGATGATATCCGCCGATAAATCGGGTATGACCGACCTTGAGGACGAAAAAGATAAAGATAAAGAAAAGAAAAGCAGTAACGCGCTTATAAGCGTTATAATGGTTATAGCCTCGGTGCTCGGCGTGGCGCTGGCGGTAATACTGTTTATGCTGCTGCCGCGGCTTGCGGTATCAGGGCTTAGGGCGCTTTTCAGAACCGATTTCAGCCCTGTGGCGCGTTCGAGCATTGAGCAGCTTATAAAACTTACAATATTTGTCATATACGTTTGGGCGGTATCCTTTATGAAGGATATTAAGCGGGTGTTTATGTACCACGGCGCAGAGCACAAGACCATTTTCTGCTATGAAAAGGGTTTACCGCTGACGGTTGAAAATGTGCGTATTCAGCGCCGCTTTCACCCGAGGTGCGGCACCTCGTTTATGATACTTATGATTTTAATAAGTATTATATTTTCAACAATAATTCAGCTTATTTTCCCCGGCGTTTACAACCTTGCGTGGGTTTGGGTGGCAGTTAAAATTCTGCTTATTCCCATAGTTTGCGGCGCGGGCTTTGAGGTTTTAAGGGTTTGCGGAAAGTATGATAATTTATTCACCCGCATAATTTCCGCCCCGGGGATGTGGCTGCAAAGAATAACCACAAAGGAGCCGGACGACGGCATGATAGAGGTGGCTATAGCGGCAATAAAAGCCTGCGAGCCTGCCGTGCCCGACGTGGAAAGACCGAAAGAGGAAGAAAATAACGAAACGGACGAAAATGCGGAATGAACATTTTTGAGGCGTATAACAAGACCAAAAAGGAGCTTGAAGCGGCGGGAATTGAGGATTACGTTTTTGAGGCTAAGCAGATAATAAAGCATATTACGGGCTTTTCAAATTCCGAAATTCTTATGAACTACACAAACCGGCTTACCGAGTTTCAAAGCAATAACCTTACCGCAATAATAAAGCAGAGGGCTATAAGGTATCCGCTCCAGTACATATTCGGCGAATGGGCGTTTTACGGCAGGGAGTTTTATGTGGGTCCCGGCGTGCTGGTGCCGCGGGCAGATACCGAAACGCTTATTGACGTTTGCTTAAAGTATTTAAAAAATACCGAAAGCCCCGCCGTGCTTGATTTATGCGCGGGCAGCGGGTGCATAGGCATAACGCTGGCGCTTGAAAAAGCGGGAGCGGCGGTCACACTGGTGGAAAAATTTTCCGAGGCTGCGCGCTATGCCGAAAGAAATATAAAAAGGCTCGGAGTGAATAACGCGGCGCTTATTCTCGGCGACGTATTAAACGGCGCGGCGAATGATAAAATTTATGACCTTATAGTGAGTAACCCGCCGTATATTCCGAAAAATGAAATGGAAACGATATCGCCCGAGGTGCATTACGAGCCCAAAACGGCGCTTTTGGGCGGCGAGGACGGCATGGATTTTTACAGAGCTATTACAGCGGAATACAAAAAAGCCTTAAAGCCCGGCGGAATGCTTGCGTTTGAAGTGGGCGCGGGCGAGGCGGCAGCGGCCCAAAAGCTGCTCGAAAACGCGGGCTTTAAAGAAATAAACAATGCAAAGGACCTCGGCGGCATTAGCCGCGCGGTTTACGGTTTAAAAGGATAAACGGAGGGAAATTAAATGGCACAGAAATCTAACAACAACAGCAAATCACACGCTCCGGTAAAGGTGACCGAAGCAGAGGGCAAGGAAAAGGCGCTCAAAACCGCAATGGAGCAAATTGAGAAAAACTTCGGCAAGGGCGCGGTTATGCGCCTCGGCGAAAACGTGGCAATGAACGTGGGCGCAATTCATACGGGCTCGCTCACGCTCGATTTAGCGCTCGGCATAGGCGGCATACCCAAGGGCAGAATAGTTGAAATATACGGGCCTGAATCATCGGGTAAAACTACCGTGGCGCTGCACTGCGTGGCAGAGGCGCAAAAGGCGGGCGGCACCGCCGCATTTATAGACGTTGAGCACGCGCTCGACCCCGTATACGCCAAAAAGCTGGGAGTTGATATTGACAGCCTTCTGGTATCTCAGCCCGATTCGGGCGAGCAGGCGCTTGAAATTGCCGAGGCGCTGGTGCGCTCGGGCGCTATTGATATTATAGTTATCGACTCGGTTGCGGCGCTCGTTACCAAGGCGGAAATTGAGGGCGAAATGGGCGACTCGCACGTGGGTCAGTTAGCCCGCCTTATGTCGCAGGCGCTGCGCAAGCTAACAGGTGCGCTTTCAAAAACCGATTGCGCGGCAATATTTATAAATCAGCTGCGCGAAAAAATAGGCGTAACCTACGGCAACCCCGAGGTTACAACCGGCGGCCGCGCGCTCAAGTTCTATTCAAGCGTGCGTATTGACGTGCGCAAGGGCGAGCCGATAAAGGACGGCAGCGATGTTATAGGCAACCGCACAAGGGTTAAAATAGTTAAGAATAAGGTTGCTCCCCCCTTTAAAACGGCGGAGTTTGACATTATGTACGGCACGGGCATTTCCCATGTGGGCGAGCTTGTGGACGTGGGCGTTGAAACCGATGTTTTAAAGAAATCGGGCGCTTGGTTCTACTATGGCGAGACAAGGCTCGGTCAGGGCAGAGATAACGTTAAAAAGCTGCTCTCTGAAAACAAGGAAATGGCGCAGGAAATTGAGGATAAAATTTTCGCGGCGGTTAAGGCCGGCGCTGAAATTACGGGGGCTAACGACGAAGAGAACGACGAGCCGGGAATTGAACCCGTGGCGCCCGAGAACATTCGCCCCCACAAAAATGTGGATATTGATATAGCGGTAGACGACTGATGATAATAACCGCTTTCAAACGGCAAAAAAAGCACCTTACGGCGCTTGTGCTTTCCGATGACAGAGAAATTTTGCTCGATAACGATACCTGCACCGATTTTTGCTTAAAGCAGGGTGCGGAAATTACCGAGGAAAGACTGGAAGAGCTTATATACGATTCGGAATACCGCAGGGCGAAATCCCGCGCGCTGTGGTATTTGGACCGTGCCGACCGCACCGAAAAGGGTTTATACAGAAAGCTTTGCGAGGCGGGGTTTGATAAAAAAGCCTCCGCCGCGGTGGTGGCGCGGTTTGTTGAGGTGGGTCTGCTTGACGACCGCCGCTTTGCGGAAAACTTTGCCGAAAGGTGCAATGACGCGAACATATCCCCCCGCGAGACGGTGCGAAAGCTTTACGAAAAGGGTATTCCCTACGATATGGCAAAGGAAATCGTCTCAGAAACCGAAACCGACGAGGAAACGCAGATTCGCGCCCTTATAGAGAAAAAATACGCCCGAAAGCTGGAGCTTGAAAACGGGGCGGAAAAGGTTTACGCCGCGCTTATAAGAAAGGGTTTTTCCTTTTCGGCGGTGAGAAACGTGCTTAAAAAATACAGCGAAGAGCTTGAATACAGCGAGGAATAGTGTAGCAATGTATAAAATCAGTATGGTGTCGCTCGGATGCCCGAAAAATCAGGTTGACGCGGAAATGATGCTGGCAACCCTTAAAACGGCAGGTTTTGAAATAGGCGCGCCCGAGGCAGAGGCGGACGCAATAATTATTAACACCTGCGGCTTTATTGAGGACGCTAAAAAAGAGGCTATTGAAAATATTTTAGAGGCGGCAGAGTACAAAAAGACGGGCAAATGCAAGGCGCTTATTGTAACGGGCTGCCTTGCCGAACGCTATAAAAACGACGTTACCGAGGAAATACCAGAGGTTGACGTTTGCGTAGGTATCGGCGCGGACGGCGATATAGCCAAAATAGTGACCGACGCGCTTGCAGGCAGCACCGAAAACGTTTTTGCCGATAAATACGAGCTAAATTTAAACAGCGACAGAATTTTAGGCGGCTATCCGTTCAGCACCTACCTTAAAATAGGCGACGGGTGCGATAACTGCTGCACCTACTGCGCAATACCGAAAATAAGGGGCAGGATGCGCAGCCGCACTATTGAGGACTGCATTAAAGAGGCGGAAAAATTAGCGGCAGGCGGGGTAAAGGAGCTTACCGTGGTAGCGCAGGACACTACCGCCTACGGCGAGGATATTTACGGCAAGCCTATGTTGGCTGAGCTTTTGCGCGAGCTTTGCAAAATAGAGGGCTTGCACTGGATTAGGACCCTTTACACCTATCCCGACAGAATAACCGACGAATTGCTTGAAACAGTAGCAAGTGAAGAAAAACTTGTGAAATACTTTGATATACCGTTGCAGCATGTAAACGGCGATATTTTAAAGCGAATGAACCGCAAGGGCGATTATAAAAGCCTTTCGGCGCTTATTGATAAAATAAGGGCAAAGGTGCCGGGCGTTACGCTGCGCACCACGCTTATAACGGGTTTCCCGGGGGAGACAAACGAGCAGTTTTGCGAGCTTGCGCAATTCGTTAAGGAAAAGCGGTTTGACAGGCTCGGTTGCTTTACCTACTCTGCCGAAGAGGATACCGCGGCGGCTGCTTTCCCCGACCAGATAGACGAGCAGACAAAGCAGGACAGAATGGAAAACATTATGGAAATGCAGCTTACTATTGCCGCCGAGAAAAACGAGGAAAAGGTTGGCACGGTTACCGAGGTGCTGATAGAGGGCTGGGACGATTATATAAAGTGCTATTTCGGCAGAACACCCGCCGACGCGCCCGAGGTTGACGGCAAAATATTCTTTATGTCCACTCGCCCGCTTGTTATAGGCGAGTTTGTAAGGGTAAGAGTAAACGATACGCTTGATTACGATTTATTGGGGGAGCTTGAAGAATGAACACACCGAATAAACTGACAATTGGCAGAATAATAGCGACGCCGTTTTTTATGGCGGCGCTTATGATTGATTTTCCCTACCACTACACCGTGGCGCTGATTTTGTTTATCGCCGCCTCTTTAACCGATATGATTGACGGCAAAATGGCGCGCAAATACAATATGATAACCGATTTCGGCAAATTTTTAGACCCGCTTGCCGATAAAATGCTGACTACCGCGGCGTTTTTGGGCTTTATTAAAATGGATATAGGCTGGCAGGTCACATGGATTACCTTTATAGTTTTATTCAGGGAATTTTTAATTTCCTCGCTCCGCTTGGTGGTTGTATCGAGCGGCGGCAAGGTGATAGCGGCGAATATATGGGGCAAGTGCAAAACGGTGAGCCAAATGGTTGGCATAATATTTGCACTGGCAGCCTATGCGCTTATAATCGATTTCCACGCCGGCAACGCGGCTTTTGTTACCGGGTGCGATATAATTATCAGTATACTTTTCTGGGTATCCGCCGTATTATGTATTATATCGGGTATTATATACCTGCTTGACAGTAAAGAGTATATTGATCCTACCAAATAGGGGGCTTTCGTTTGTTTGACAGAATAAAAGAGGATGTTCGTGCGGTTAAGGAGCGTGACCCCGCCGCGCGCAGCTTTTTGGAAATTTTGCTGCTTTACCCGGGTGTAAAGGCAATAAGAATGTACCGCAGGGCGCATTTTTACTACACCCACGGGTGGCTTTTCTTAGCGCGCTATGTATCGCAGCGGGCGGTAAGAAAAACGGGTATTGAAATTCACCCGGGCGCTAAAATAGGCAGAAGACTGGTTATAGACCACGGAACCGGCATAGTAATAGGCGAGACCGCCGAAATAGGGGATGATGTGCTGATTTACCAGGGCGTGACCCTGGGCGGCACGGGTAAAGACACGGGCAAGCGCCACCCGACTGTGGGTAACAACGTTATGATAAGCGCGGGCGCTAAGGTATTGGGACCATTTAAGATAGGCGATAATTCCCGCATTGCGGCGGGCGCGGTTGTGCTTGAAGAAGTACCGCCGAATTGCACGGTTGTGGGCGTGCCCGCAAGAATAGTGCGGCAGGACGGCAAAAAGGTAGGCTGCGCAAGCCTTGACCAGATACACATTCCCGACCCTGTTAAGCAGAAAATGGAATGTCTTGAAAAACGTATTTCAGAGCTTGAAAAGGCTCTTGAAGAAAAATAAAATACAAAAGGTGATAAAAATGGATTACGGCATACAGCTTTACAGCGTGCGCGATTTAGCGGAAAAGGATCTTTCAGCGGCGGTAAAACGCGTAGCAGAGCTCGGCTATTCATCGGTTGAATTTGCGGGCTTTTTCGGGCATAGCCCGGAGGAAGTAAACGAAATGCTGCGTGAGAATGGCCTGCGGGTATCAAGCACACATTCGGGGTTTGACGACCTTGTAAATAATTATGATGAAACCGTGGCTTTTCACAAGGCAATAGGTAATAAGCTTTATATTATTCCGGGATATGATTTAGGCTCGCAGGAAAAATTGGATGTTTTTGTAAAGAAAGCCTCTGAAATTTCAAAGCGTTTGGCGGAAGACGGCATAACGCTTGCCTACCATAATCACGCCCACGAATTTAAGCTTAATGCAGACGGCTCTTTAATATATGAGCAGCTGCTCTACCGCACCGATTTAAAGCTTGAGGTAGATACCTACTGGGCTTTTGTAGGTATGAAGAACCCGATAGACCTGCTTGACAGGGTTGGCGGCAGGCTTGCCTGCATACATATTAAGGACGGCTCGGCAGACGGACACGGCACACCGCTCGGAAAGGGTGAAGCACCGGTTGCGGCGGTTTATGATTACGCGGTTAAAAACAATATTCATATGGTGGTTGAAAGCGAAACCTGCAACCCCGACGGTATTACCGAGGCGAAGATATGTATAGATTACCTTCACTCGCTTGAAAACAGATAATATATCGGGAGAGGAAACCAATGAGGATATTTAACACCCTTACAAGGGAAAAGGATGAATTTAAGCCGATAACCGAGGGCGAGGTTAAAATTTACGCCTGCGGACCTACGGTTTATAACTACATTCATATAGGCAATGCACGCCCGCTTTGCGTTTTTGACGTTTTGCGCCGCTATTTTGAGTGGCGCGGCTATAAGGTAAGCTTTGTTCAGAATTTTACCGATATTGACGATAAGCTGATAAAGCGCGCGAACGAGGAAAGCTCCACCGTGCCAGAAATTGCCGAGCGCTACATAAAGGAATTTTGGACGGATGCTGACGGGCTCAACGTAAAGCACGCTACGGTCAACCCGCGCGCTACCGAAAATATTGAGCAGATACAGAGCATTATTTCGGCGCTTGTGGAAAAGGGCTATGCGTATCAATCGGGCGGCGACGTTTACTACCGCGCCAAGAAGTTTTCGGGCTACGGCAAGCTTTCACACCAGCCGCTTGAAGACCTTGAAGCGGGCGCTAGAATAGACGTTACCGAGGTTAAGGAAGACCCCATGGATTTCTGCCTGTGGAAGGGCGCTAAGCCCGGCGAGCCCTATTGGGATTCGCCCTGGGGCAAGGGCAGACCCGGCTGGCACATTGAGTGCTCGGCTATGGCGTGCCGCTACCTCGGTAAGACAATTGACATTCACTGCGGCGGGCTTGACCTTATATTCCCGCACCACGAAAACGAAATTGCGCAGAGTGAGGCGGCAAACGGCTGCGAATTTGCGCACTACTGGATGCACAACGGCTTTATAAATGTGGATAACCACAAAATGTCAAAGTCGCTCGGTAATTTCTTTACCGTGCGCGACGTTGCCGAAAAATACGGATATGAGCCGATACGCTATATGATGGTATCCTGCCAGTACAGAAGCCCCATAAACTATTCTTATGAAGTAATAGAACAGGCGAAAAACTCGCTTGAAAGGCTTTACACCTGCCGCGATAATATCGATTTCGCACTTAAAAATGCAGTTGACGGCGGCGAAGTGCCCGAATTTATAGAAAAGCGCAGGCAGGAATTTATTACCGCTATGGACGACGACCTTAACACCGCCGACGCGCTTGCCGCAATATTTATGCTTGTGCGCGATATAAATACCCTTATAGCCGAGGGCGCAGGCAAAGCGTCGCTTGAAGCCTGCGCCGATATGTTCGACCAATTAACGGGCGTTTTGGGGCTTGTTTACAACCGCAAAACCGAGGCGCTTGACAGCGATATTGAGGCTTTAATAGAGCAGCGCACGGCGGCAAGAAAGGCAAAGGACTTTAAAACCGCCGATGAAATACGCGATAAGCTAAAGGCAATGGGCATTGTGCTTGAGGACACACCGCAGGGCGTTAAATGGACGAGAGCATAATAAAAAAAGAACCGCTCGGAAACGGTTTTTTCATAAACGTATCAAAGCACCATACCTTCGGTACAGACGCGGTTCTGCTTGCCGATTTTGCCAATGCCAAAAAGGCGGACAGGCTCATAGACCTCGGCACGGGGTGCGGAATAATTCCGTTTTTAATGCTGCGCGACGGTAATTTAAAAACTGCCGTGGGGGTAGATATAAGCGCCGAGGCAATAGGGCTTGCCAAAAAAACCGCCGAGGAAAACGGCGCCTACAGGTTTACCGCCCTAAACGCCGACCTTAACGATTTAAAGGGCAGGGTGGAGTTCGGGTGTCACACGCTTATCACCTGCAACCCGCCCTATAAAGCGCCGGGCGCGGGGCTTAAAAACCCCGACGGCGTTTGTGCTGCGGCGCGGCACGAGGTTGCCTGCACTTTAAGCGATATAATTTCGGTATCGGCAAGGCTGCTGCAAACCTCGGGCAGGCTTTGTATGTGCCAGCGCCCCGAAAGGCTTGCCGAAATAATTACGGTAATGCATGAAAACAAATTAGAGCCTAAGCGCCTGCGGCTTGTTTGCAAAAAAGTGGGCGAGGAGCCGTGGTTGGTGCTTACAGAGGCGCGAAAGTGCGGTAACACGGGGCTTCGCATAGAGCCAACGCTGTATGTTTACGAAAACGGCGAATATTCGCCCGAAATGATAAGAATTTACGGACCGTATAAGGAGGCGTACTTATAATAATGAGCGGAAAACTTTATGTTGTCGGTACGCCGATAGGGAATTTAGAGGATTTCAGCCCCCGCGCCGTGCGAATCCTCGGCGAGGCGGATTTTATTGCCGCCGAGGACACGCGCGTTACGCTGAAGCTGCTTAATCATTTTGAAATTAAAAAGGAAATGCTCTCTTATTATGAGCATAATAAAAACGCTAAAGGAAATCTTATAATTGAGCGCATTTTAAAGGGCGAAAGCTGCGCGCTGGTATCCGACGCGGGTATGCCCGCAATATCAGACCCGGGCGAGGATTTAGTGCGGCAGGCGCACGAAAACGGCATAACGGTAGAGTCCGTTCCGGGGCCGAGCGCGCTTATAACCGCCCTTGCAATATCGGGTATGGAAAGCGGCAGATTTTGCTTTGAGGGCTTTTTATCGGTGAATAAAATAAGCCGCAAAAAGCATTTGGAGGAAATAAAGAACGAAGAGCGGACTATGATTTTTTACGAGGCGCCGCATAAATTACCCGCTACGCTCCGCGATATGCTTACTTACCTTGGGGATAGGAAGATTTCCCTTGTGCGGGAGCTTACAAAAATTCACGAAACGGTTATGAATACTACCCTGTCAAAAGCGGCGGAGTATTACAGCGATAACACGCCGCGCGGCGAATTTGTTTTGATAATTGAGGGAAAAAAAGAGGAGGAGACCGCAGGCTATTCCTTTGAGGACGCGGTTAATTTAGCAAAAAAGCTTATTAAGGACGGAAAATCAACTTCAGCCGCCGCAAAAGAGGCTGCCGAGGTTTCAAAATACAGAAAAAGCGAAATTTACAAAGAATTGATATAATTGGGTGTGGATATGGAAGAAAACAAGGATTTTTTAGATTTCGGAAGTGAAGATATTTTTTCACCTTCGGCAAGGGAAACGCAGGATTATGAGGATATTGTGAGCAGCAGCAAAATGCGAGGAAAGCACTACGCCAAGAAAAAGCGCGGCAACGCCTTTACAAAATGGTGGCGCGGCTGTAAAAAGTGGCAGAAGGCTTGTATGATAACCGCCACCTCGCTTGTTTTGGTTGTGGCTATTGCGGTGGGCGTTCTGCGAATAGTGTTTAACTACAACTATAATAATATTACGAAAAACCCCGAGGATTTGGGCTTTGAAAGCGTTATAAACGATAAAATAGTAAATATTGCGCTTTTCGGCATTGATACCCGCGACCCGAAATCATTCAAAGGGCTTTCCGACAGTATAATGATATTGAGCCTTAATACCGAGACTAAAAAGGTCAAGCTTATGTCGGTAATGCGTGACACACTGGTACCCATAACCTACAACGGCAAAACGACATATGCCAAAATCAACAGCGCATATTCAAAGGGCGGACCCGAGCTTGCAATAAAAACGCTTAATACTATATTTAAGCTTGACATTTCCGAATACGCCACGGTAAACTTTTACGGTATGTCGGATATAATTGAGGCTGTGGGCGGAATTGACGTGGAACTTGCAAAGGGCGAACTTGACGTTTTCGGCTATGAAAACGGAGCAAAGGTCAATTGGGGGCTTAACGGCTGTATTGCCGAAATATGCAGTCACAAGGGGTTGAACGCCGAACAATATTATATTAAAGAGGCGGGCGTGCACCACCTTAACGGCGTTCAGGCGGTGGCGTACGCGAGAATCCGCCACGCCGCGAATATTGAGGGCACTAACGACGATTACGGCAGAACCGACCGCCAGCGCTATGTTATGGAGCAGCTTTTCAATAAGGCGATAAAGCTCGGTAAAAGCCAGTATGTAAAGCTTGCAAAATCGCTTATGCCCTGCAGCGAGACATCGCTTTCCTATTCCGAGATTTTAAGCCTTGCGGTTAATATTCTTTTGCAGTCGCCTACCTTTGAGCAAACAAGAATACCGGATTTTTCGTATCAGATGCCGTCTAAAAGCATAAGCGGCGTGGGCTCGTGCGTTTATTATGACTTAAACTTTGCCTCAAAGCTCATTCACGCGTTTATTTACGACGATATAAAGCCCGAGGATTATATTGAGGCTAACGGAATTGAGAAAAACGACTGGTACGCGGGCGCAACGGTTAAAAAGCCGTCTTCCGGTTCATCTGCCGCAAGCAAGCCGTCGGCAAGCTCTTCGCAAAATTCGTCGTCAGCTTCTTCCGGTAACACGATTGCAGTGCCGGAAACATCGGAAGATAACGGGTCTTCGTCGTCGCAGGTGACAAGCGGGGATAATCAGACGTCGGAACCGTCAACGTCCGATAATCCCGATACTTCATCTGATTCAAGCGCCGTTACACCGTCGGAGGACTCAAAGCCTGATGACGGCTCTACACCAGAAAAAACCGAATAGACAATACAATCAGGGGGAATAAATATGCCGCAGAATATATATCAGGCGTTATGGATATTTATAATCTACGCGTTTTTAGGCTGGTGCTCAGAGGTTGCGTTTGCTGCCGTTAACAAGGGCAAATTTGTAAACCGCGGCTTTTTAAACGGGCCTGTCTGCCCCATTTACGGCGTAGGCATGCTTATAGTGGTGCTTTGCCTTTGGAATCTTCGCGACAGACCGTTGCTGCTTTTCTTAGGCTCTGCCGTGCTTACAACCGCGCTGGAGTTTGTAACCGGCTTTGTGCTTGAAAGGTTCTTTCACGATAAATGGTGGGATTACTCTGATATGCCCTTTAACATAAAGGGCTACGTCTGCCTTAAATTCACTATTCTGTGGGGCTTGGCGGCTTCGTTTATAATAGGCGCGGTTCACCGCTTTGTTTATATGCTTATTGTAAGAACTCCGTTTGTTTTGGGCGTTATACTGCTTGCGGTATTTTCGGCGGCGTTTATTTCCGACTTTATTGTAACGCTTACCGCCCTTGTAAAGCTGCCCAAAAAGCTTAAAGCTATGGCAGAGGCGGAAAGGGCGCTGCGCGCGGTGTCCGATAAAATAGGGGAGAACATAAGCGACACCACAATAGCCGCTAAGGAAAAAGGCACGGCTTTAGCCGAGGAAAACAAACCGCGGCTTGACGAATTAAAAGCGGAATACGAAAAGAAGAAAAAAGAGCTTTCGGCAATGCTTGATAGGAATTTTGTGCACAGGCGTATTTTCAAGGCGTTCCCGAATCTTAAAAACGGGCGCTATAAAGCGGTGTTTGACCGCATGAACGAATTAAAATTAAAGGTGACGGAAAAAGGCAATGAAAAAGACGGCGTGTGAAAGCTGCGCTAATTATGTTTATGACACAGACAGCGACATAATGTACTGCGAAATGGATCTGGACGAGGACGAAATGCAGCGATTTTTAACCTCGCAGACCTATAATTGCCCGTATTACGATTTTTATGATGAATATAAAATTGTAAGAAAACAGAATTAGGAGCGGCAATATGTTTTATTTATATTTGGTTTTAAGCGCGGCGCTTATACCTATACTTAACAATTTCTTTGAAATTTTGCGGCAGCCCTACTCGTGGTGGCTGGTGCCCGTGCTGTTTATCGCCTTCTTTTTGGGGTTTGTTATTCTGCACCTTATTGTCACCTGCGTTTGGATTGCCACGGCGAACGTTAATAAACCGCCGCGCGGCACCAAGGCTTTCAGGGTGCTTGCAAATATAACAATACCGCTGCTTTTAAAGCTTGTAAGGGTAAGCGTTAAAACCGAGGGGGCGGAAAAAATACCCGAGGGCGCGCGAATGCTCTTTGTCTGCAACCACCAGCACGATTTAGACCCCGTAATGCTGCTTTCCGTTTTTCCGGGCGCTGACCTCGGCTTTATAGGCAAAAAGGATATTTATAAGGATATGCCCTTTATAGCAAAGGCCATGCACAGGCTTTACTGCCTGCCTATCGACCGCGAAAATGACCGTGCGGCGGCTAAAACGATTATTGAGGCTTCCCGCCTTTTAAAATCGGGCAAGGTATCGGTTGGTCTTTTCCCCGAGGGGTACACAAGCAAAACCTGTGAGCTGCTACCCTTCAGAAACGGCGCTTTCAAGGTAGCTTACCGCGCCGAGGCGCCCATTGCGGTTTGCGTGATAAATAACACCCGCTCAATACCCAAGGAGCTTTTTTGGCGGCACACCGAAATTAAGCTGAACGTGCTTGAGGTTATTCCTTATGAGGATTATAAGGATATGCACACCGTGGAGCTGGGCGATAAAATACATGCCTTAATGCAAGCCGAGCTTGAAAAATTAAGAGGTTAAAAATTGCTTCGTTCTTTTACGGAACGGAGCTTTTTTATTGAAGATATAAAAGACACATGCTATAATGTTTTTAAGTAAATCTGTAATTTTGCAACAAAGTTCTGTATTTATGAAAAGAAAAAAACGCATAGTTGTGTTACGATAACAGTGTAAAACAGCGCGGTGCGATATTTCTTTAAATAAGACGGAAACTTCGGGAAATATAAAGGATGTGTTCTGTATGACGAAGAAAAATACCGGGCGACGGAATGAAAAAATTTTTTATGTCGGTAAAATGGGCGACCGTGCCGAAGAAAATCAGGTGTTTTATATCTGTAAAAACGGTAATGTAGACGGCGCCGCTCACTGGCATGACTGTTTTGAGATGGAATTTATAGTAGAGGGCACCTGCTCCGAGGTTTTAAACGGAGTAAGCAGAAAGGTAAAAAGCGGAGATATTACGCTGATTACGCCGACCGACCTGCACGAGGTTACCGATATTGACTCGCTTGTTATATATAACCTTATGTTTGCGGCGGAAACCGTTGACCCAGAAATATTGAATACAATACTTTTAAGAAACAACGGTTCATTCTCATGGGCTCTGACCGATTCGGACAGCAGATATGCCCTTAGCATTCTTGAACGCGCCGAGGCGGAATTTTTGCAAAAATCTGCGAATTATGAAAGGTTTATGCTTGATACCGTAAATCAGCTGCTTATAATCATAATGCGTACAGACGGGGAAAGCTGTTCCGAAAGAAAGGAGCTTTCGGTGCGTTCGGCGGCGCTTTATATACGCATGAATTTCAAGAAAAACCCGACCCTTTCGGAAGTGGCGCGGGCGGTGAATCTGAACCCGAGGTATTTTTCGGTCAGGTTTCACGAGATAATGGGAATTACCTTTAAAAAATACATAAATGAAATTAAGCTGAATTTTGCAAGCAAGGCTTTGAAAAACAACCCCGAAATGAGCATATCCGATATATGCTACGAGAGCGGATTTGAGTCGCTTTCGCATTTTCACAGAGAATTTAAAAATAAATTCGGCTGTACTCCGCTTGATTATCGCGAAAAAGGGCCGAACTGAAAAAGGGAGAAATAATATGAAGCATTTACTTAACTGGCAGGTAGGCTATTGCGACTCGGCAGATAAAAGACCCGAGGAGTATTTCGGCGCGGCAGTACCGGGCGCAGTGCAGCTTGATTACGCGCGGCAGTATAACCTGCCCGATTACAACAGGGAAATGAATTTTGAAAAGTATAAATGGATGGAGGATAAATTTTGGGTTTACACCGCTGAATTTGAAGCGACCGATACAAATAAAAAGAATTTCCTGCACCTTTATGTAGGCGGAATAGACTACCGCTACGAAATTTACGCGAACGGTAATAAAATCTGTGATTATGAGGGTATGTATAAGCGGCAGCGCATACCGCTTACTAATCTTTCGGGCGGTAAAATAACGCTTGAAATAATTGTGTATCCCGCGCCGAAAAGCACCCTGCCCGGCGTGCATAAGGACACGCGCGACGAGGCTAACCAGTGCTGCAAGCCGGCGGTAAGCTATGGGTGGGATTTTCACCCGCGCCTTGTGCCGCTTGGCATTTGGGAGAAAATTTACATAGAGGAAACCGCGCGCGAGGCGGCATTGGAGCCTGAAATCTCCTACACGCTGTCGGATGACCTTAAAACTGCGCACCTGAAACTTTCGGCAAATAATTTGCCTGATACGCACTGGGAAATCGCCGACCCCGACGGCAAGGTTATTTTTGAGGGCGACGGTGAAGAAATTAAAACGGATATTCCGTCTGTACGTCTTTGGTGGTGCAGCGGCTACGGCGCGCAGCCGCTTTATACCGTTACCGCCGCTGCCGACGGCTGCAACGCGGTAAGCCGTAAAATAGGCTTTAAGAAAATAGAGCTTGTTAAGGCTGAAGGCTCGTGGGAGGAAAGGCTTAACTATCCAATGGGGCGCAACACCCCGCCTATAACCGTAAGGTTTAACAACACCGTGATATTTGCCAAGGGCTCAAACTGGGTATGCCCCGAAATATTTTACGGACTGCTCACGCGCGAGCGTTACCGCGAGCAATTGGAACTTGTGAAAAAAGCCAACTTTAACTTTTTAAGGTGCTGGGGCGGCGCGGTTATAAATAAAGAATGTTTTTTTGAGCTTTGCGATGAAATGGGAATTATGATATGGCAGGAATTTCCCCTTGCCTGCAACCGCTACGAGGGTACAGAGCATTATGTTTCGGTGCTTGAAAGCGAAGCGGCGGCGATAATCGACCGCGTAAAGCAGCATGTCTGCCTTATGTTATGGTGCGGCGGAAACGAGCTTTTCAACAACTGGTCGTGCATGACTGACCAGGATAAGCCTATACGGCTTATGTACGCTCTTACTTATCTTAAAACGCCGGAAATTCCGTTTTTACCCACCTCACCCGTTATGGGCATGGCGCACGGACCCTACGCCTTTAATTTTAGGGACGGTAGAGAAGTTATTGAAGTTTTGGCACAAAGCCGAAATACTGCATATACCGAATTCGGCGGCGGCGGTTTTTCCACGCCGGAAACACTTAAAATGATTACCGACCTTGAAAAACTTGAGCCGATGAATAAGGAAAACGAGATTGCCGCGGCGCACGGCACACACTGGAGCGAATTACAGATCGAGCGCTATTTCGGCAGGGTTGAGAGTCTTGACCGTCTTATTGAGTGCGGGCAGTTTTTACAGTGTGTAGGTCAGCAGTTTATTTTTGAGGAGGCAAGACGGCAAAAGCCCTATTGCTCAATTGTTTCAAACTGGTGCTTTAACGAACCGTGGCCCAACACGGGAAACAACAGCCTTGTTTCTTACCCGAGCAATGTAAAGCCGGTGTATTACGCGGTGGCAAACGCCTGCCGCAGCGTACTTGCAAGCGCGAGGTACAGAAAACTTGTGAATACAGCGGGCGAAACGCTTAGTTTTGATTTGTATTTGCTTAACGATTCGCTTGAAAAGCTGCCCGACGGCACGGTTAAAGTCTTTATTCGGGTGGGCGAGAACGAAAAGGTAAATGTGCTTAATTGGGAGTATAAAAATGTTCAGGTATGCACAAACGCCGAGGGTCCCACGGTAAGGTATAAGCTGCCGTTTGTAAACGGGGCTGATACGCTGAGCATTATTCTTGAATGCGGCGAATATTCTTCAAAATACACCCTGCTTTACCGTTTGCCCGCAGCCCCCGCAAACGCTCCGAAAAAAATGAACGCCATACTGGACGAAAACGCATAAATAATTTAAAATAATGTGGCTGCCGCGTTAATAACACTAACGCGGCAGCCACATTATTCTTTCTTTACTGTTTAAATTTAAGAATTTTATAAAAATTATATCAGACGGCACACCCGCGGAACATACAAGGCTTGTATTTATTTACAAAATAAAAATTTCTGCTCTGCCTGTCTAAAATTTCCGCCGCTACGCTTTCAATATTTTCGGGCGTTACATTTTTACTGCGGCAAAATCTTGCGAAATTTTCGGCATTAACCCTATTGCAGAATAAATCGCGAACGGATTTTACGGTGACCGAATTATGTATCATATCAATACCGTATACGGCGCATGCTTCTTCACCCTCAATATTTAAAACATCTTTTCTTACCTTAAAAACATACTGCATTATTGGACATCTCCGTTAAAATTTTTCTATATTGTAACATAATTTTCCATTAAATTCAAGTGCTTTTACGGTCTTATGCTAAATACTGATATATGTATGCGATTTCGGCATACCTGATTTGCGCATAAATTACCGTAAATTTTCTTATGAAATTTAATATATCGGTTGACAATTTCAAATTTGAGTATATAATAAAAACAGAGATCTTCAGGGCGGGGTGCAATTCCCCACCGGCGGTAACAGCCCGCGAGCCTTTTTGGTTGATCAGGTGCAATTCCTGAGCCGACGGTACAGTCCGGATGAAAGAAGAAATGTTTAATAAGCATTTTTACGCCCGTGTTTTAAACGCGGGTTTTTCTTTTTGCCCAAAATCGAAAGGAAATGATTTTATGAAAAAAAAGCAATTTTTAAGGGGTCTGGCTGTCAGCGGAATAATGGGTGCGCTGGGTTTTGTGCTTATGCTGCTTGAGTTTCCGCTGCCGTTTATAATTCCGCCGTTTATTAAGCTGGATTTTTCGGAAATACCCGCCATTATCACGGCGTATGCTTTCGGTCCGCAGTACGGAATTTTGGTTTGCCTTATCAAAAATTTGGCGCATCTGCCGTTTACTGGTTCGGCGGGCGTAGGGGAGCTTTCAAATTTTGTTTTGGGCGCGGTGTTTACAGGCGTGGCAGGACTTTTTTACAGCAGCAAAAAAACGCGCAAAAGCGCATTTTTGGGCGCGGCTGTCGGCGCGCTCGCAATGGCGCTTATAAGCGTGGTAACCAATTATTTCGTGGTTTATCCCGCGTATGTGGTGCTTTATAATATGCCTATGAACGCGATTATAGGAATGTACAAGGCAATTTTGCCCGCGTCGGATACGCTTTTAAAATCGCTGGTTATTTTCAATCTCCCGTTTACGCTTGTAAAGGGCATGATAGATACCGCCGTTTGCTTTGCGGTTTACAAGCGCATTTCACCTATACTTAAAAAATCGGGCTGAAAATTTGCGGTAATTCCGCATTGAATGTGCGGGACGGTTGTGTATGAGGCACAATAGGGAAAAGATCTGCTCTAGATTTCTTTTCGGCAGACTGAATAGAGTTATCCTGGAATTTCGGGATAGCTCTATTCTCATATATGTCTTGAAAAACCGCATTAAAAATGTTATATTAAATTTGAGAAAATACTTGTTGTTATGCGGAATTGACACAAACATTAAATATAATCTGGTGAAAAATGTGCTTAAATTTATTTTCGGGCGCCCTGAGAAGTAATAATGGTATACATAGCAAAAAAACAAAAATTTAATATTTCTAAATCGGCAAATAAGAAAATGGGAAAACAGGGGTTGCGTAATGGGATTTATTAAAACAATTATTTTAAAGCATAAAGAAAAGGTTAAAACCCGAAATCAATTATGCGATAATTTAATCATGCAAATTGATGCTGCTCTAAACGAGGTTGAATTTTTATTTTCGGATTCTCAATCTTTTGTTGAACCCTTGCAAGAGAATATATGGAAGAAGCGTAATGCGAAAATAATTTTAGGCACCGGCATTACCAATATACATGAATTAAAGAAAGCAGAACACTATAACACCCTTTTGAATAAGCAAGTAGAATTGGTACGCACTTCCGATTCGCTCAGAGAACGAATCAGTTTACATAATGATAAAGTAGCCAACGCAAAAATTCAGAATGCGTATGAGTTGATTGGTGAGATTGAGGGCAAAAGACTAGACAGACAACAGATGACTTGCATTATAAAGGATGCGCATAACCATCTTGTGATTGCCGGAGCAGGAACCGGAAAGACAACTACAATTATCGGTAAAATCAAGTTTTTACTTAAAACTGAAATGTATAAACCGGAAGATATTTTAGTTTTATCATTTACGAATGCGTCAGCGAGTGAAATGAGCGAACGAATTAACAAGGAAATCGGTTGTAATATAGAGGCGTATACATTTCATAAGCTTGGATTAAACATTATTACTAAGGTTAATGGGATCGTACCTAAAATTACGCAATTAAACATGCGCAAATTTATTAAAGAACAGTTATCGCTTAATATGCAATCGGATGTATATTTGAATTTATTGAGTTCATATTTATTGTATAATCGAGTCGTTTCCAAATCCGAATTTGAATTTAAAACACAAGCAGAATATGACGAATACCTTAAATTAAATCCACCGACAACAATAAATAATGAGTTGGTAAAAAGCTATGGCGAAATGGATATTGCAAACTATCTGTCACAAAACGGTATACAATATATCTATGAATGGCCTTATAAATTTGATACGCGTACAAGCGAATATGGGCAGTATAACCCGGATTTTTATTTACCTGAATATGACATATACATTGAATATTTCGGAATAAACAAAAATGGTGAAGTACCTGCCTATTTCAAAGGCTCTAACGGTATGACTGCTACGCAGGCATATCAGTCATCTATGGAGTGGAAGCGGGAAACGCATAGCACAAATAAAACTACTTTGATAGAGTGTTATGCGTATGAAAAATTTGAAGGAGCATTACTTGAAAATTTAAAAGAAAAACTTGTTTTAAAAGGGGTAAAACTAAGACCAAAGACTACGAAAGAATTATGGGAACAAATTTCGGCTGAGGGTGATTCTGTTTTAGATGGGATTATTGAATTATTTGAAACAGTTATTAATCTTATAAAGAGCAACGGATATACAATTGAAACAGTGCGGCAGATAAATACCCAAAACAGCAATGTGGAGACTAATTGCGCAATTATTTCGCTGCTTGAGCCTATATACAACTCTTATTGCAACTATTTAACTAAACACAAAGAAATAGACTTCAATGATATGATTAATATTGCAACAAAATATGTGGAACAAGGAAAATACATACATTCTTATAAATATGTAATTGTAGACGAATATCAGGATATATCAAAAGCGCGTTTTTCTTTGCTGAACAGTATGAGAAAAATCGGTGATTATAACTTGTTTTGCGTTGGTGATGACTGGCAAAGCATTTATAGATTTGCGGGCAGCGATATTGGATTTATCTTAAATTTTGAACGCTATTGGGGTTCTACTGAAATAAGTAAAATAGAGACAACATACCGTTTTTCGCAAAAGCTCATAGAAATCAGCGGCAATTTTATCATGCAAAACCCCACACAAATTAAAAAATCTATAAAAGGAAATAATAATTCTGTTGGATTTGCATTAGGCGAGATTAACGGGTACAATGATAAATATGCTGTTGAATTTATGGTAAGAAAGCTTGAAGATTTATGCAAAAACAGTAGCGTGTTTTTTATTGGAAGGTATTCTTTTGATGTCAAATTATTGAATGACAGCGGATTACTGGATTGCCAATATAATAAAGTCAGCGGATTTGTTGATGTTAAATACAGTAAGCGCACTGACCTTAAAATGAATTTTATTACGGCACATAAATCAAAGGGATTGCAGGCGGATTATGTCTTTATTATTAATAACAAAAAATCAAGAATGGGCTTCCCGAGTAAGATACAAGACGCGGCGATTTTGAATTTATTGCTTGATAATTGCGATTCTTACCCTTATGCAGAAGAACGCAGACTTTTTTATGTCGCTATGACAAGAGCAAAGAAAAAAGTTTTTCTTGTCACAGTTAATAATCAGGAGTCTGAATTTGCACAGGAATTAAAAAACCGATACAGGGAAGAATTAAAGCGTGAGCAATGGGAGTGTCCTTTGTGCGGCGGGAAATTGTTAAAAAAGAAAGGACCATACGGTGAATTTTTTGGGTGTTCAAATTATAAGACCACCGGTTGCAAATATAAAAGAAAAATCATTAAATCTGAATAATATCGATTATAATTTATTCGGAAAACAACACTTTCCGAGCAAACAAATCTTATGTAATTGAAATGGTGTTACTAATAGTTCTTTATTGAATGTCCGTATTAAAATATATTCGGGTGAAAAATGTGCTTAAATTTATTTTCGGGCGCCCCACGTCCGGTAAAACATACCAAATTCTTGAAAAAATAAAGCGGCAAAACGCTGCGGGCAGGCAGTGCGTGCTTATAGTGCCCGAGCAGTTCTCCTTTGAAAGCGAGCGGGCGGTTTTGCGCGCGCTCGGCGATAAGGCGGCGCTCGGCGTTACGGTTACAAGCTTTACGCGCCTTTGCGACGAGGTGGGCAGGTACGCTGGCGGAATTGCGGGCGTTACCCTTACCGACGCGCAAAAGGTAATATTTATGAACCGCGCGCTGCGCTCGCTTGAAACGGAGCTTACTTTATGGCGTAAATACTGCCGCTCGGTAAGCTTTGCAAAAACAATGCTTGATACCGTGGGCGAGTTTAAAATAAACGCCGTGTCGCCCGAGAATTTAAGAGCCGCCGCCGAAGCGACCGAGAGCGCCGCGCTTAAAGCAAAGCTCTGGAACACCGCGCTTATATACGAGACCTACGACGCACTTGTGGGGGAGCGGTTTTTAGACCCCGCCGACCGCCTTACAAAGCTTTACAGGCAGCTTGAGGATTTTCGTTATTTTGAAAAAAAGGATGTTTTTATAGACTCATTCAAGGGTTTTACGGGTCAGCAGTTTGCGCTGATTGACAGAATTTCAGCCCAGGCGGACAGCCTGACCGTGGCACTGACCGACGCGCCCGAAATTAAGGGCGAGTTTGGCATCTTTTCAAATATTCGCATTTCGGCAGAGAAAATACGCCGCGCCGCCAAGCGCTACCGTATGGCAGAGGATGAACCGCTGATTTTGGGCGCGCGCGGCACTGCGGCGGCGGGTATAGCGGCGGTGGAAAGGCTTATTTCGGGCGGCACCCCCGAAAAAACGGAAAACGACGGCTCGCTTACCGTTTGCGCGGCAGATACCGCGGCGGAAGAGGCGGAGTTCGCCGTGAGAAATATTCGCCGCCTTGTGCGTACGGAGGGCTACCGCTACCGCGATTTTGTAATAATAGCGCGGGACGCGGAGCGGTATGATGACTTTATAAACGCCGCGTGCGAGACCTACGGCGTTCCCTGCTTTTCGGATAAACGCCGCCCGCTTTCTGCATTTCCGCTTGCCGCCCTTGCTGATGCGGCAATACAGGCTATACTTAAAAACGACAGCGAGAGCATACTCCGTTTTCACAAAACGGGGCTGGGAACGCTTAATACCGACGAAATAGCAAAGCTCGAAAATTACGTCACCCTTTGGAATATTGAGGGGGATATGTGGCGGCGCGAGTGGGTTATGGATGTGCGCGGCTTTGTATCGGACGATACAGAACCCGATGAAAAAGCGCTCGGCGAAATAAATGCATTGCGCCTAAAGGCAACCGCTCCGCTTGAAAAGCTGCGAGCGGAATTCGGCGGCACGGCGGAAAATATGGCGGCGGCACTGGTGCGGCTTTTTGAAGAATGTGACGCGGCGGGCAAATTAGCCGCTATGTCGCGGGAATTTTTGAATAATTCCGAGGAATTTTCTTCGGACGTTTTAAAGCAAAGCTACGATAAATATATGAAGCTGCTTGACAGCATTGCCGCCTGTTTCGGTGCGCGCGAGGTGGGAAAACACGAATTCCGCGAGGTTTTAAGCATGGCTGTTTCGTTTGAAACGGTGGGCTCTGTTCCGCGTTTTCTCGATGAAGTCACCTTCGGCGCGGCGGACAGGATACGCCCCTCGCGCCCGAAAGTCGCCTTTATTTTGGGGGCTAACCAGGGAGTTTTTCCGAAAGAAATATCCGCCTCGGGCATTTTCGGAATATCCGACCGCAAAAGCCTTATAGCGCTCGGCGTTGATATTCCCGATAAATCGGTATCGGCGGCGACCGATGAAAATTATCTGGTTTACTGCAACCTATGCTGCCCGTCGGATAAACTTTTTATTTCCTACGCGCGGCGTTCGCTCACGGGCGATAATATAGAGCCCTCGGCATTTGTGCAGGAGATAACCGAGAATATAGCTCACGGCTTTATTACCGAGCCCGAGGAAAGAATAACCGAATTAAACCTGCCCGAAACCGGGGCGGCGGCATACTCGGAGCTTTGCCGCAGAAGAAACGCCGAAAACGGCGGTGCTGAGGAAATACGGGCGGCGCTTGCGGGCACAGATGAATATAAAAAAGCAGAATACATCGAAAAAAGGCTTTCGGGCGCGCCCGCCGCTATCGGGAAAGATACGGCGCGGCGACTTTTCGGAGAAGAAATTAAAATGTCCGCCTCGCGGCTTGATACCTTTAACCGCTGCCGTTTCGGCTTTTTTTGCCGTTACGGACTTTCGGTTAAAAAATTGCAGCCTGCCGAATTTGACGTTTTGCAGCGCGGCACGGTGGTACACTACTGCCTTGAAAGGTTTATAAAGGAATACGGCAAGGGCGTGGCGGGATTAACGCCCGAGAAAATTGAGGAGCTTACAGACGGCTACATAAACGATTATCTTGACGGCGTTACGGGCTACCGCGCCGTTGAAACCGCGCGGGGCAGGTTTTTGGTCTCGCGAATTTCGCGCTCGGTTAAAGAGGTGGCGAAAAGGCTTGCCGAAGAGTTTGCCCAAAGCGGATTTGAGCCTGTTGCCTGCGAGCTTAAAATAGGCGGCGAGGGTGAAAAGCTTGAATTTCCGTATGACGGCGGCAAAATATCCGTTTCGGGCAGTATTGACCGCGTAGATAAATTCGGCGGTTATATACGCGTTGTGGATTATAAAACAGGCAGTAAAAAGTTTAAATTACCCGATATTCTTTTCGGGCTTAATTTGCAAATGCTTTTGTACCTTTATGCCGCGGTGCGGGGCGCGGGGCTGCCCGATGAAGACGCGGCGGGAATACTGTATATGCCCTCAAAGCGCGATACTACCGATAAGGGTATGGCTATGAACGGTCTTATTCGCAAGGATGAGGAAATAGTTACCGCAATGGACAGGGAAAAGCAGGGTGATTTTGTACCGAAATACGCCGTTACCAAAAGCGGCGAGCTTAAAAAGACCTGCACCTCGTTTATTTCGGCGGATGAGTTTTCGGAAATTTTCGATTTTATTGAAAGAATTATGAAAAGAACGGGGAACACCGTAGCCTCGGGCGATATTGCCGTAAGCCCGGTTGACGGCAGAGAAACGCCCGCCTGCAAATACTGCGATTTTGCATCTGTTTGCGGCAGGGAGGACGAGCCCTGCTTCCGTGTTCCCGACCTTAAAAACGAGGAAATTTTTGAAAAGCTGAAGGAGGGTGATGAATATGGCGTTTAAACCTACCGACGCGCAGCAGGCGGCAATAAACGCGCGCGGGAATATTTTGGTTTCCGCTGCGGCGGGTTCGGGCAAGACCGCGGTTTTGGTTGAAAGAGTTATTAAAAGACTGACCGATGAAAACGACCCCATAAGCGCCGACCGCCTTTTAATAGTTACCTTTACCAACGCAGCCGCCGCCGAAATGCGCACGCGAATTGAAAAGCGACTGGACGCAGAGTGCCGCGCTAACCCTGATAACATAGGGCTTTTGCGGCAAAGGCAGCTTTTAAGTAACGCGAAAATATGCACCATTGACTCTTTCTGCATAGACCTTGTGCGCGAAAATTTTGAAAGGGTGGGCATATCCCCCGATTTTAAAATGAGCGACGGCTATTCTTTGCGTCCGATAGACGAATCGGTGTTAAAAGGTGTGCTTGAAAGGTATTACGAAGAAAACGACCCGATATTTTTAAAACTTCTTGATACCGTGGGTGCGGAGTACGACGATGGCAATTTTTCCGCCTTTGTGCTTAAAATTTACGATTACAGCCGCCAGTTAGCTTTCCCGAAAGAGTGGTTTGCGTATCTTCCGAGGGCCTATGAAAACGGCTTCGGGGCGGATAACGAATGGTATAAATACGCGGTGGAAACCGCAGCAAAAACCGCCGCGGATATGCAGGCGCTTATTGCCGAGGCGGCGGATATATGCTTAGAGGACGAAAAAACGGCGGAAAAATATCTGCCCGATATTACCGAATCCGCAAAGCGAATAGGCGCGCTGGCGCGTGCTTGCAATACGTGGGATTGGAACGAAATTTTCGGTTCGCTTTCTGCTTTTTCACTGTCATCCCTGCCGCGCGCAAACGGGCTTGCGGGGTCGCCGCAGGCAGCTGCCGCAAAGCTTGCCTATAAATATATTGAAAAGGATATAGAACGCCTGAAAAAGCTTTTTTATGCCGATTCAGCCTTTATAACCGCGCAGTTAAATTCCCTTTACCCGGCAGTACGGCTGCTTTCCGAAATACTTACGGAGTTTGACGAAAAACTATTTGCCGAGTATTCCGAGCGCGGCACATTTACCTTTCATAACACCGAGCATATGGCTTTGTCGCTTTTGTGCGAGACGGAAAAAACCGAGGGCGACGAGCTTTTAAGGCTTTACGACGAGGTTATGGTGGACGAATACCAGGACACAAACGATTTGCAGGATACACTTTTCTACATTCTTTCCCGCCACGGGGAGCGGCTTTTCGCCGTGGGGGACGTAAAGCAAAGCATTTACGGCTTTCGCGGGGCAGACCCCTCGAACTTTTTAAGAAAGAAAAACGCCGCCGTGCCGTATGACAAGGCGGGGGATAGTGACCCCCAAAAAATTATTTTGGGCAGTAATTTCCGCTGCCGCCCCGAGGTGTGCCGATATATAAACTTCTTTTTTGAGCATATGATGACCGAAAACACGGGCAGCATAGCCTATAACGAAGAAGAAAGGCTGATACCCGCCGCCGAATACCCCGAAACGGACGAGCCGCCCGCCGAGCTTGATATTATAAGCGTTAAAGGCTCTGCCGATGAGCAGCTTACAGCCGAGGCGCGGCATATTGCGGAGTATATTAAATCGGCGGTAAAAGGCAAACCGATGATACGCGTGGATGAAAATACCCTGCGCACGGCGAAATTTTCCGATTTTACAATACTTTTGCGCTCGCCGAAATACAAGGCGGGAATTATTGCAAAGGAGCTGCGGAAACACGGTGTTCCCGCAAATTTTTCCGCCGAGAGCTTTGCCGAAACTACCGAAATATCGGTATTTTTGGCGCTTTTAAAGGTCATTGATAACCCTGAATCGGATATTGAGCTGCTATGCGTGCTGCTTTCTCCCATATTCGGGTTTACGCCCGAGGAGACTGCGAATTTACGCATAAACAGGCGGCGCGTCAGCCTTTATTCGGCGCTTGTGTTTGCCGCCGAAAACGGCGATATACACGCAAAAAATACCCTTGATACGCTGCAAAAATACCGCCTTTTAAGCGTTACGCTGCCGCTTTCAAAGCTTATAATGCGGCTGCTTGGCAGCACCGATTATTTAAACACCGTCTCGGCAGGTAAAGAGGGCATACGCCGCCGCAATAACCTACTGCTGCTTGCAAGCTACGCCACGCAATACGAGACGGATGCAGGGCGCGGCATAGGCGGGTTTGTGAGGTTTATTTTAAAGCAATCCGAAAGCGGAATTAAATCAGCCGCGGCGGGCTCCGCGGGCGATACGGTAAATATTATGAGCATACACGCCTCAAAAGGGCTGCAATTCCCCGTTTGCATTGTGGCAGACACCACCGCAGCTTTTAACGACGGCGATGCGCGCGAGGATACGCTCTTTTCGGCGGAGCACGGCATAGGCTTCAGGTATTTTGACGAGGCGGCAAAAACCCGCTTTACCACAATATGCCGCGAGGTGATAATTGATAAACAGCGCCAAACCGCAAAAGAGGAGGAACTGCGGCTTTTGTATGTTGCAATGACCCGCACGCAGGATAAGCTTATGCTTATATCCTCTGTAAGTGACGCGAAAAAAGCGGTTGCCGAGGGGCTTTCCGACCTGACCCTTTGCGGCGGTCAGCCCGACAAGCTTTTCTCCTGCTTTAAGTCCTATTCAAAATGGCTGCTGGTATCTGCGCTGCTGCACCCGGACGGCAGGGAACTGCGCGGAAACGGAGCAAATATTATACCCGATACTACCGACAGCCGCCTTTTCTTGAGGGTGATATACCCCGAGCCTGAAAACGACGAGGAAAAGACGGACAAAAAAGAGAAATACGCGCCCGATAATGAGTTGACCGAAAAAATACGGGAAAGCATTTCTTTTGAGTACCCCTATGCGCCGCTTTTGCAGGTGGAAGCCAAAAGCTCAGTTTCGGCGCTGGCAAATAAGGCTGAAAGCGATAAATTCGCGTTTTCGGCGCGCCCTGCGTTTATGAGCAAGGGCGGAATTACCGCCGCCGAGCGCGGCACCGCGACCCACCGTGTAATGGAGTTTATAGACTTTAATAAAGCCGACGAATTGGACGCGGAGCTTGAAAGGCTTTACGAGTGGCAGTATTTAAGCGAGCGGGAATATAACGCCGTGCCGAGGGATAAAATTAAAGCATTTTTTGAAAGCGATATTTTCGCGCGCATAAAAAAATCCCCCTTAGTTAAAAGGGAGATGAGGTTTTTAACCGAGCTGCCTGCAAATAAGCTGCTTGCAAACCCCGATAAAGCGTTTGATAACGAAAAAATAATCGTTCAGGGCGCGGTAGACCTCTGTTTTGAGGAAGACGGCGGAATAGTGGTGCTTGATTTTAAAACCGACCACGCCGAAAACGGAGAAGCCCTGATTGATGCTTACGGCGGTCAGCTTGCAATTTATGCGCTTGCCTGTGAAAAAATATTTGAAAAGCCTGTAAAACAGACCGTTATTTATTCCTTTGCGCTGTCAAAGGAAATTGAAGTTTAACATCCGTCAGCACATATAGTCAGGAAACGCCGCCTTTATTATGATAGACTGTAATCACGAAAGGGGGAGTAAAAATGAATTGGATACAGGGAATACAAAGGGCTATTGATTATGTGGAAGAAAATATAACCGAGGAAATTGACTTTGAAAAGGCTGCGCGGCAGGCATATTCTTCTTCATTTCATTTTCAAAGGGTGTTCGGTATTCTTTGCGGTTTAAGTTTGGGCGATTATATTCGTATGCGCAGGCTTTCCCTTGCGGGCGAGGAGCTTTCAAAGGGAAACGCTAAAATTATAGATATAGCGCTGAAATACGGCTACGATACGCCCGAGAGCTTTTCCCGCGCCTTTACCCGATTTCACGGCATTACGCCGAGCGAGGCAAAGCACGGCGGAAATGTTAAAATATTTACTCCGCTTTCCGTAAAATTAACCTTAACGGGAGGCAGTAAAATGGATTACAGAATTGAAAAAAGAGACGCGTTTCAGGTGGTATGCAAGCGCAAGAGTGTAAGCAAGCCGCTTTCGGCATATGCTACCGAGGATATTACCGCAATGTGGCGCGAATACGGTGCTGACGGCACGCTGGAAAAGCTTATCGCCTGCATACCGCAAAACCCGGTAATGAAAGGTCTGCTCGGTATTTGCTTTTCTTCGGAGCTGAGCGCCGGCCGGTTTCCCTACGGCATAGGCGCAGAGTACGACGGCAGAAAGGTTGACGGCGACTTAGAGGTAATTACAATACCCGCAAGCACCTTTGCGGTGTTTAAAAGTAAGGGCAAAATGCCCGACGCCTTTGTGGAAACCTACCACAGGATAGTTACGGAATTTTTCCCGCAAAGCTCGCAGTATGAGTATGGCGAAAGCGTTGAATTTGAAGTTTATCCGTCGCAAAATACCGACGACCCGAACTACGAGTGCGAAATTTGGATAGCGGTGAAAGAAAAATAATGCGGAATTAAGAATGCGGAATGCGGAATTTTCCTTTACAAAAGTAGTAAACAGTAAATTAACTGAACCGATTAAATATAAAAATCGCGTGTTTTTAATTCCGAATTCTGCATTCTAAATTCTGAATTGCAACTCTTGTTGCCAACCCCTCGCTGAATGCGGTGGCGCCGCCTGCGGCAGTGCCAAGGCGCAAGGCATAGCCGAAATCATTTGTTTTTTCATAGCCCGCAAGAAAGCCCGCGAGCATTGAATCGCCCGCGCCCACGGTATTAACGGTTTTACCCGATACCGCGGGCATAAAAAGGCTTTCACCGCCCGCGCCGTAAAGACAAGCGCCGTCCTTTCCCATTGAAACAAGCACGTTTTGCGCGCCGAGCGAAAGTAATTTTTCGGCGTAGATTTTTACATTTTGTTTTGTTACCTCTGTTTTGAAAATTCCGATTAATTCTTCAAGATTGGGCTTTATTAAAAACGGAGAATATTTAAGCGAGCTTAAAAGAGCCTCTCCCTCTGCGTCAACCGCGAATTTCACGCGGCGCGGGGAGAGCTTTTTCATTATATTTTCGTAAATATCGGCAGGCATATTTTTAGGAACGCTGCCCGAAAGCACCACCGTATCGCCCGCCTGCACTTTTTCGAGCCTTTCAAAAAGGCGGTTAATATCCTCCTTTGATACCTCGGGACCTGCTGCGTTAATATCGGTCTCATTTTCGGCGCGCAGCTTTACATTTATGCGGGTAAGCCCCTTTTCAAGCCTTACAAAATCGGTTTTTGCAAAGGCGGAAACGGCGTTTTCAAGCGCGTCTCCCGTAAACCCGGCAATAAAACCCGTAGCAACCGAAGGAATTTCAAGCTCGTTTAAAATAAACGAAACATTTATACCCTTGCCGCCGAAATAAAGGCTTTCGCGCGCAGAGCGGTTTATTTCACCTACAGTTAAACTGTTAGGGTACATAATATAATCAAGCGCGGGGTTTAAGGTTACTGTATAAATCATAAATTCTCCCTATAAAAAAGCCTCCCTCGTCAGAGGGAGACATTGTAAAGCTTATTATACAATATCAATCTGCAAAGCCTGATTCTACCAAAGCTACAAGCCCGTCAAGAGCTTCCTTTTCGTCAGAGCCGTCAACAATTATTTTAATGGTAGTGCCGCCTACAATGCCGAGCGACAGAACACCCAAAAGGCTCTTGGCGTTTACCTTTCTTTCATCCTTTTCAACCCAAATTGAGGATTTATACTCATTTGCTTTCTGAATAAAAAAGGTTGCGGGGCGGGCATGAAGACCAACCTGATTCTGAATAACTACGTCTTTAACACACATTGTAAAATCTCCTTTGGGATTAACATTTTATTAACTGCCTCGTTACATCCTTGTAACACCTGATATTATCATTATACCACATTTAATGAAATCGTCAATTATTTGTGAATAAGTTCTAATATTTATCCAACGATTTAAAAATCGGCAAGCCCGCATTTGTGTAGTTTCAATATAAATTTTCGGCAAAAATCGCGGTTTTAACCCCTGCCCGATTATTTTATGCTCTTAATATCATAGGGCGTGGTCTGGTAAACGAAGTAGTTGAGCCAGTTTGAGTAAAGCAGATTTGCGTGCGCGCGCCACGAAACGATGGGCGGATTTTCGGGGTTATCACCCTTAAAATAGTTTTTCGGTATTTCTATTTTTTCGCCCGCCCTTAAATCGCGGAAATACTCCTCTGCCAGTGTGTTCGCGTCATATTCGGAATGACCGGTTATAAATATCTGTTTTCCCTTTTCAGAGGATACGGCATACACTCCCGTTTCCTTGGAGGAAGCTAAAATTTTAAGCTGCGGCACTGCCTTTATATCCTCTGTTTTAAAGGTTGTGTGGCGCGACTGCGGCACCATAAAGGTATCGTCAAAGCCGCGGAATAAAATTGAGTTTTTATAATCCACAGTATGCGGAAAAACGCCGAACAGCTTTTTTTCAAGCATATATTTTTTTATGCCGTAATGGTAGTAAAGCCCCGCTTGCGCACCCCAGCAAATATGAAAGGTGCTGTGCACATGGGTCTTGCTCCATTCCATAATTTCGCACAGCTCCGCCCAGTATTCAACCTCTTCAAACGGCAGCTTTTCAACCGGCGCACCGGTTATTATCATACCGTCAAAGGTGCGGTCGCGAACATCCTCAAAGGTCTTATAAAACGTAAAAAGGTGTTCTGCCGAGGTGTTTTTGGAAATATGGCTTTTTGTATGCAGAAATTCAAGGTCAACCTGCAGCGGCGAGTTTCCGAGCAGACGGGATATCTGCGTTTCGGTTTCAATTTTTTTAGGCATAAGGTTTAAAAGCAGTATTTTTAGCGGACGAATATCCTGCGTGATAGCCCGCGTTTCGGTCATAACGAATATATTTTCATCGTTAAGCGTTTTTACCGCGGGCAGATCGTTCGGTATTTTTATCGGCATATTTTACCTGCCCTCTGCGCCGTCAAGCGCCTGTTTAATATCGTTAATAAGGTCTTCCGCGCTTTCAAGCCCGCACGAAAAACGCACAAGGTCTGCCGGTACTCCCGCGGCGGCAAGCTCCTCGTCGGTCATCTGGCGGTGGGTGCTGCTTGCGGGGTGCAGGCAGCAGGTGCGCGCGCCGGCAACGTGGGTTTCAATCGCGGCGATTTTAAGCCCCTTCATAAAGCCCTCGGCGGCTTTTCTGCCGCCCTTTAAGCCGAAACTTACAACGCCTGTTGTGCCGTTCGGCATATATTTTTGTGCAAGGCTGTAATATTTATCGCCCTCAAGCCCGGGATATATAACGTATGCCACGCGGTCATCATTTTTAAGCGCTTTTGCCACGGCGAGCGCGTTTTCACAGTGCCGCGCCATTCTGACATGCAGGCTTTCAAGCCCCAAATTTAAAATAAACGCGCTTTGCGGCGACTGCACCGAGCCGAAATCGCGCATTAGCTGCGCGGTAGCCTTTGTAATATACGCGCCGCCTATGCCGAAGCGCTCGGTATAGGTTATGCCGTGGTAGCTGTCATCCGGCGTGCAAAGCCCGGGGTATTTATCGGGGTAGCGCGTCCAGTCAAACTTGCCCGAATCCACAATACAGCCGCCTACCGCCGCGCCGTGGCCGTCCATATACTTTGTGGTTGAATGGGTCACAATATCCGCTCCCCACTCAAAGGGGCGGCAGTTGACGGGCGTTGCAAAGGTGTTATCTACTATAAGCGGAACGCCGTGGCTGTGCGCAGCGTTGGCAAACTTTTCAAAATCAAGCACGGTAAGCGCGGGGTTTGCAACAGTCTCGCCGAAAACTGCCTTTGTGTTGGGGCGGAAAGCCGCGTCAAGCTCCTCCTTGGTGCAGTCGGGGGAAACAAAGGTAAAATCTATTCCCATTCTTTTCATTGTAACGGCGAAAAGGTTGTATGTACCGCCGTAAATTGAGGAGGAAGAAACTATATGATCGCCGCAGGAGGCAATGTTGAACACAGCGTAAAACGAGGCTGCCTGACCGGAGGAAGTAAGCATAGCGGCGGTGCCGCCCTCAAGCTCGCAAATTTTGGCAGCTACAGTATCACAGGTGGGGTTTTGCAGGCGCGAATAGAAATATCCGCTTGCCTCTAAATCGAAAAGCCTGCCCATATCCTCGCTTGTGCTGTATTTAAAGGTTGTGCTTTGAATAATCGGCACCTGTCTCGGCTCGCCGTTTTTAGGGGTATAACCGCCCTGTACGCATATAGTATCTCTGTTCACTGTTATCACTCCAAGTTGAAAATTTTACAAGCGTTTATATTAAGTATACTCTTTATTTCGTTTTCGTCAAGGCTTAGCGATAAAAAGTATTCAAGCTCCTTTTCGGGCGACCACATGGGGTAATCGCTGCCGAACAGCACCCTGTCCGCTCCGTAGCGGCGCATAATCTCCTTTGCGGTCTCTTTTTTAAGGTAGGGGAATGCGGAGGAGCAGTCAACATATAAGTTAGGCGTACCGCAAAGCTTTTTGCTTGCCTCCTCCCAAATAGACCAGCCGCCGAAGTGCGCGCCTATAACGGTAAGCTCGGTATAAATTTTAAGCACGGGCAAAAGGCGGTTGGGGTTTGAGTAATCGTAGCGGCTGTCGCCCGTGTGCATAAGTATGGGCAGGCGGTTTTCTTCACACAGCTCATAAATTTTAAGGCAGCGGTAATCGTCTATTTTAAACGCCTGAATATCGGGGTGCAGCTTTACCCCGCGCAGCCCCAGTGACATTAAGTGTTCAACGTCGCCCTTAATATCGGCGCTGTCCGGGTGCAGAGTACCAAGCCCCACAAGCTTGCCGGGTTGCTTTTTAACCTCGCCCGCAATAAATTCGTTAATGTTTTTAACCTGATGCGGCGTTGTGGCTACAGACTGCACGATATAGCGGTCTATCCCCGCCTTATCGCCCATTTCCATAAGCCCCTCTACGGTGCCCGAGCCTACCGAGTGCTCGTGATAAAAATTATCGGTTCCAGCAACCGCGCGCGAGGCTATTTTTTGGGGGTAGATGTGGCAGTGCGCGTCGGTTACAAAGTATTTATTTTCCACCATTTATGCCGTTACCACCTTATCCGCCTTTTGAAGACCTAATTTTTTAACCGCGTCCTCGCGCATTTTGTATTTTAATATTTTGCCCGCAACGTTCATCGGGAAGCTATCCACAAAGTCGATATACCTCGGCACCTTATGCCGCGCCATATGAGCGTTTATAAACTCTTTCATTTCAGCCTCGGTCATAGTCTCGCCCTCTTTTAAAATAACACAAGCCATTATTTCCTCGCCGTACTGCTCGTCCGGCACGCCTATTACCTGAACGTCCTTAACCTTGGGGTGGGTGTAAATAAATTCCTCAATTTCTTTCGGGTAAATATTTTCGCCGCCCCTTATTATCATATCCTTAAGTCTGCCGGTAATTCTGAAATAACCGTCGGGCGTGCGGCAGGCAAGGTCGCCCGTGTGCAGCCAGCCGTCCTTATCAATGGCGCTTGCGGTGGCTTTAGGCATTTTGTAGTAGCCTTTCATTATATTGTAGCCGCGCGCCACAAACTCGCCGTTTTCACCGTCGGGGCAATCCTCGCCCGTTTCGGGGTTTATAATTTTGCACTCAATTTCGGGCAGAGCCTTACCCACGGTGCCCACGCGCTGTTCAATGGTATCGTAAATAGAGCTCATTGTGCAGCCGGGCGACGCCTCTGTCTGACCGTAGGTTATAACAATTTCTTTCATATTCATTTTGTCCACAACGTCCTGCATTACCGAAATGGGGCAAGGGCTGCCCGCCATAATGCCTGTGCGCATATATGAAAAATCGGTCTTTGCAAAATCGGGGTTTTCAAGCATTGCAATAAACATTGTGGGCACGCCGTGAAATGCGGTTATATGCTCGGAATTTATGCAGGCAAGCGCGGGCTTGGGCGAAAAATAGGGGAGTGGATAAATCGTGGTTCCGTGGGTCATACTTGCGGTCATTGCAAGCACCATCCCGAAGCAGTGGAACATAGGCACCTGAATCATAAGCCTGTCGGCGGTGGATAATTCCATACAGTCGCCTATGCACTTGCCGTTGTTTACAACGTTATAGTGCGTAAGCATAACGCCCTTGGGAAAGCCCGTTGTACCCGATGTATACTGCATATTGCAAACGTCGTCCTTATCAACCGCCGCCGCCATACGGTAAACCTCGGCTGTCGGCACAGTCTTTCCGCGCTCAATAGCGTCTTCCCAGGTAAGGCAGCCCTTTTGCTTAAACCCTACGGTTATAATATTGCGCAAAAACGGCAAGCGTTTTGAGTGGAGAGGCTCACCCGTCTTTTTATTTTCAAGTTCGGGGCATAATTCCGCCATAGTCTCGGAATAATTTGAATCGCGGTAGCCGTCTATCATAATAAGGGTGTGGGTATCGGATTGCTTTAAAAGATACTCCGCCTCGTGAATTTTATAAGCGGTGTTCATTGAAACCAGCACCGCGCCAATTTTGGTGACCGCCCAAAAAGCGATATACCACTGCGGAATATTGGTAGCCCAAACCGCCACGTGCGAGCCTGCCTTTACCCCCAGGGCTATAAGCGAACGGCAGAATTCGTCCACATCGTCGCGAAATTCGCTGTAAGTCCTTGTGTAATCAAGCGTGGTGTATTTAAAGGCGTATTGGTCGGGGAATTCCTCCACCATTCTGTCAAGTACCTGCGAAAAGGTCTCGTCTATAAGCAAATTTTTCTTCCAAACGTATTTTCCTGTGTGCGCGCGGTTGTAATAAAGGGCAGACTCTGCCTTTGAGGTATCGCCGAACTGGCTTATAAAGTTTACAAAGTGGGAGAATATTATCTCGCTGTCGTCAAGCCCCTCGCACCATGCGGGGTCCCATTCAAGCGAAATAAAGCCGTCGTAATTAACTGAGCGCAGGGCGGACATCATATCCCCCACAGGCAGCTTGCCCTCGCCTATAAGGCAAAAGCCCTCGCCGTCAAAGTCCTTTATATGAACGTGCTTTACATACGCGCCCAAATTTTTAATGGTTTCTTCAGGCTGCTCGCCCGCCTTGAAAAATGTTGAATACATATCCCAAAGGGCGGCTAAATTATCGCTTGCAAAGCTGTCGAGTAGCTCTCTGAGCGCGGCGGTGCTGCAAAACGCGCCGGAGGTCTCAATTACCAGCGTAACGCCCGCTTTTTCTGCTTTCGGTAAAACCGCGGTTATAAATTTCTTTGCGGCGTCACCGTCGCACACGGCTGATTTTATGCGTATATTCGGTATGTGCAGCTCCTCCGCAATTTTAATGCAGTTTTCGGTTTCGGCGATAGCAGTATCTTCGTTTATATCGGAAATCACGTCTATACACGGCAGTTCCAGCTTCATTTCATAAAGCCGCCTTACCGTCGCCGCAGCGGCGTAACCGTGAAACGCGCCGTCCTTATTTTTAAATAATTCTCCATTTATATTGTGCAGCTCAATGCCGCCGAATTTCAGTTCGCTTGCAATATTGCAAAATTCATCAAAGCTCTTGTTATGCCAGCCCTTGGTTGAAAAAGATAACTTCATAATTTTCAAGCCTCCCCGTAAACTATCTTATTAACGGCGTTTATGTACGCTCTTATGCTCGCGCCTATAATATCGGTTGAAATACCGTTGCCCGAATAGAGCTTACCCGAAAAGCGCAGCTTAACAAGCGCGCTGCCTATCGACTCTTTACCCTCGGTTACGGTCTCAATTTTAAAATCCTCAAGCTCGTAGCGGCTGCCTATAATCTGCTCCAGCGCCAAAAACGCCGCGTCAATGGGTCCGTCGCCTATGCTTATGCCCGTTGTACGTTTGCCGTCGCGTTCAAGTGTTACCTGAGCCGAGGCGGAAATTATATTGCCGTTGTTTATAACATAATTCACAAGCGTGTATGTAGGCGGCGCCTGCATAGCAGAGCTTGTAATAATAACTTCAAGTTCTTTTGCGCCTACTTTCTTTTTAGCCGCCACACGGCGGAACTCCTCGTAAACCTTTTGCGCGTCCTCGTCCGATAAATCGTATCCAAGAGATGCCGCGGCAGAAACAACCGCGTCCTTTCCGTCGCTGCCGTCAAGGGTAATTCCACTTTGCTCTGCCGCTATGGGGGCTGCGGTATCGGTTTTGCCGCCGGTAATTCTTACAATCTGCTTTACAATTCTGTTAAGCTCGGTATTTTTAATGCTTGAAGAAAAGCCGCAGGTATCGCCGCAGTTCTTTATCATTGCGGCAAAGCCCTCAAGCGCGGTAATATCGCCCGAAACGGCGGTTTTAACGCTGTCCGCCCCCTGCTTTACCGCCATAACCGAAGAGGCGGAAGCCAGCCCGTTTTTATCGCTGCACATAACCGAAATTTCGGCTTTACCGCCTATATGCACAGCAATTTCCGCAATAAATGCGGCAAACTCATCGGGCATTTGCTCCGCTGCATCGTCGCTTATTGTAATAATTCCCGCGCCCGCCGCTATTGCCGTATCAATCATTTCATAAAGAAAAGCCTTGTCGGCACGGGTCGCGTCCATAGCGCAAAACTCGGTATTGCCGCATTTTTCCTTTGCGTAGCTTACAAGTTCGGTTATAAACTCGCCCATTTTAGGCGCTTTTTTGTGGCATATATATTCCATTCCTACGGTGGAAAGCGGCAGCTCAATGCGAATACGCGGCTTTGCAGCGGTGCGCAGCGCGTCGGCGGCCAAATCAATGCTCTCGCGCGTTTTACCGCCGCAAACCGATAACACGCTGTTTTTAACAAACGACGCTATCGTGCGCACAAGCAGGGTGTCGGTCTTGGCGTTTTCAATTTCGGGTAGCTCTACTGCATTAACGCTGAGCCTTTCAAGCTGGCGCGCGATTTCGATTTTTTCCTTGAAACTGAAGTGCGCGCCCGCCGCGCAGAGCGTTCTGTCACAGATTTTAATGTTTTTCATAACCTATCACTCTTTCTTGTTTTTTGTTGGAAATGATGGTATAAAAAAAGCCCTGAGATTGCGGCAAAGCAATCTCAGGGACGAAATATCTTTCGCGGTACCACCCTGATTACCGTTTTTATAAAACGGTCACTCCGTAAGGCTCCAACAAGCCTTTTGCCCTGATAACGGTGCACTTCCGTAGCGGCATACTAAAGGTTCCGCCGCTCTGCTCGGGAACGAGACTTTTTTACCCTGCCGTATCGGCTTGCACCAACCGCCGACTCTCTTAAAACCGCCGAAAGTAAAAAATAATTCCTTCGTAGCATTTAACTTATACCGATATTTTAACACCGTTTCCTCAATTTGTCAAGAGCGGGAAATGAAAATTTCGGCTTTACGATTTTTTCGAGTTTAATTGACAAGTAATCGGGAATTGTGTAAAATAAAGTCGGTGAAATCACCCTTAAAGGCAACCTACAAAGGTAGGCAAGCCAAACAGAACCCAGCGCCCTCGGGGCGCTTTTTTAAAGCGAAAACGATATATTCGTTCCCGTAGGTGTGTAAAGGCGGTATTTAACGCCCGCAGTTTCAAACATACGCTTTGAGGCGAGCACACTGTCGGAGTCGGAGTATTTATCCGACATATAAACCACCTCGGTTATGCCGGACTGGATAATCGCTTTCGCGCACTCGTTACAAGGAAAAAGCGTAGAGTAAACCGTGCAGCCGCGAACGCTGCCTACGGCGCAGTTTAAAATCGCATTAAGCTCGGCATGACATACATAAAGATACTTTGAATTAAGCGGGTCGCCGTCGCGCTCCCACGGAAAATCATCGTCGCTGCAGCAGCGCGGCATACCGTTGTAGCCCATTGAAAGAATACGCTTTTCGGAATTGACTATGCAGGCGCCCACCTGTGTTGACGGGTCCTTGCTGCGAAGCGATGAAAGTATGGCTATGCCCATAAAATATTCGTCCCAGCTTAAATAATCTGCTCTTTTCAAAATTAACACCTCTTATATTAATTTGTTTTTTCTTCCTTAAAGAAAAGCACCGCGGTTATAATCATTATTATAGGAAAGACCGAGGATACCGCAAAGCCTACGTGCAGGTTGGTTACGTCCGCTATAATTCCCAAAAGCCACGGGCCTATGCAGCAGCCTATATCGCCGCACATTGCAAAAACGCTGAACATAACCGCGTCGCCTTTTGGGAACGCGCGGCTGCCGGCTGAAAGGGTTCCCGGCCAAAAAAGGCTTACGGTAAAGCCGCAAAGCGCGCAAGCCGAAAGCGCCAACACAGGATTTTTTGAAAATGCCGCAACATAATAGCAGGCGGCGCAAAGCGTGCTCATGGCTATTACCGTCTTTTTAAATGATATTTTTTCGGAAAATGCGGCGTAAAGCACGCGCCCCAGTCCCATAAACACCGCAAACGCGCATGGACCCGCAAGGTCGCCTATAACCTTTGAAATTCCGAGCGCCTTTTGCGCAAACATTGAAGCCCACTCCGCCATTGCAATTTCGGCGGCGCCCGAGCAGAGCATCATAATCATAAAGCAGCGGAAAAGGCGGGATTTAAACAGCGTTTTAAAGCTGTCGCTTTTTCTTTCGGGCTCGGGCTCGACTATCGGCACCTTAAAGAACGAAAACGCGTTAAAAAACGGAATTACCGCCCACAAAAGCGGAATGTACGACCAGCCCTTGTAGCCGAACGCGTGTAAAAGCAGGGTAGTGCCGACGGTGGTTATAGCCTGCCCCCAGCAGTAAAACGAATGTAAAAGCGACATATTGCCGCTTTTATTATCCGTCGGGAGCATTTCAATCATCGGGCTTAAAATAACCTCCATAAGCCCGCTGGCAAACGCGTAAACTATAATTGCAATTACAATTCCCACATACGGGTCCCACATTATTCTCGGCAGAAACGCCGCAGCCGCAAGCCCCGCAGCCGCCGTAAACTGGCACATTACAGCCGCCTTGCGGTAGCCGGTTTTCGCAATTATTTTGGGGGATAAAATATCGGTTATCATCTGGGTTACAAAGTTGAACATAACCAGTCTTCCGAGCTTTTCATAGCCTATGCCGTAAACGTCCTGCAAAGCTATAAAAAGTATGGGTAAAAAGTTATTTACTATCGCCTGAACAAAATAACCTATGTATGATGAAATTTTGGTTGAGGCATAGCTTATTTTCTTATCCATTTAATTTTCCTATCAGTTCCGTTATTTCCGCGGGGGCGGACATAAGATACTCAGCGCCGTTTTCCCGCAGTTCCTCTGCTGTTCTGAAGCCCCAAAGCACGCCTACGGGCAGTGCGCCCGCGTTTACCGCCGCCGCCATGTCCATTCCCGAATCGCCCGCTAAAATACATTCCGCGGGGGATACGCCGAGGGAATTTATCACGAGTAATGTCAGCGCGGGGTCGGGCTTTGTTTTATAGCCCTCGCGTTTTCCCGCCACAAAATCGAATATGTCGCCGAAAAGGTTTTCTGCCACCTTTTCAGCCATTTCCTGCGCCTTGTTTGAAATAACAGCTAATTTAAGCCCGTTTTTCTTTAAATCGGCAAGCATTTCCCGCACGCCGTCATACGCCTTGGTTTTATCGTGATAATGTACCCTGTAATCCTCCATAAAAAGCTCAAGGCAGGTAGTAATCGTTTTTTCATCGCGCCTGCTTTCGGGCAGCGCGCGCTCTATGAGCTTGGGTATTCCGTCCCCTACGAAATATTTATATTCGGCAAGTTCATGCCCCGGAAAACCCAGTTTTTCAAGAGATCTTTCGGTGCTGCAGGCTAAATCTTCAATGGAATTTGCCAAAGTGCCGTCAAGGTCGAACAAAACCGCCTTAATCATAAAAACCACCTTTAAAACAAAAAAGCCCTCGGCTTGCGGTAAGCGCCGAGAGCATTTTGCATTTCAAACATCAGATTGCACGGGTAACCTTACCTGAACGCAGGCAGCGGGTGCAAACATTGATACGACGCGGAGTGCCGTTTACGATCGCCTTTACCTTTTTAACATTCGGTTTCCAGGTTCTGTTTGAACGTCTGTGCGAGTGGGAGACTTTGATCCCGAAAGCAATTTCTTTACTGCAGATATCACATTTAGCCATGGTCTGCACCTCCTTCTCTTTCTATACCGACATCAGCCGATTACATAGCAAACATTATAATAACAGATTATGTGCAAAAAATCAAGTATTTTTTTTATTATTTTCGGCTTTTATTATTCTGTCGGGGAAAACAGCCGCCTGAATCAGGTCTTCGGGAGCTATATCAAGCACGTCGGCAACGTTTGAATACCCCTCAGTCAGCTTTGCTGACAGCCGCTGACGGCGGCGGTC
>URGH01000008.1 GCA_900547305.1 uncultured Oscillospiraceae bacterium
GGGCAGCCGCCGCTATGGGCACCAAAACAACCCCTAAAACCGACGTTCCCGCGGCAAACACCGCAAGCAGCACAAGCGCCGAAGCCGCAAAGGAATTTACCGTGACCGATAAAAAAGAAGCGTTACTACGCTCCGCAACAAACCGTTCAAGATATTCCGCCGAGTAATCGGTCAGCCCGGCGATTTTTTTACCCGCAAATGTTCCCGCGGCTATACCGGCTATAAACAAAATAACCAGCAGCACAAGCACATTGTTTTTTATTATAAATTCGGAAAACCTGATTTTTTTAAGGCTTAATACTGTTCCTTTTTTCATATTTTTCCCTCCGGTTTCTAAGAAATAATATGCCGGAGTGGGACAAGATATACCTGAAAAACAATAAAACCTATATTTTGTTTTTTTAAAAACCGCTGCCACAAAATATAGATTTTATGACACTTTATGTAAACTGATTTTCATAATGTCGGTTTTAAAGACGGTCAAGCCGTAAAATCAATGTATGCCGCATTTGCGGTCAACAATATAGTTATACAACATTTTTAAGGTTATGTCAACTGTCAATTTTAAAAGCGCACAATATTATGTAAACTTTTTATGTAAATCACACAAGATATGCGCCCGCCGCTGTTATGTAAACTCAACTTGTTGTAATTGGGGCTTTAATTTTTCGAAAAATTATGTTATACTGATTTCAGAAAATATAAGCGGGGGTTAATATGAAAAAAACAGTAATAGTCACAGGTTCTTCAAAGGGCATCGGCGCGGCAACAGCAATTCTCTTTGCGCAGAACGGCTGGAATGTGGTAATCAATTATAATGAATCCTACGAATCGGCAAACCTGCTCTGCCGTTCCCTTGTGAGCAACGGATACTCGGTGATAACCCAGAAAGCCAACGTTGCGAATAAGCTCGAAGTGGATATTATGGTAAAAGAAGCGCTTTACAAATTCGGCAGTATAGACGTGCTGGTAAACAATGCGGGCGTAGCGTATCAGGGGCTTATAACCGATACCGATGAAATTGATTTTGACCGCATAATTGATATTGACTTAAAGGGCGTTTTCAACTGCTGCAAGGCGGTAACGCCGGTTATGGTTAATCAGAAATCGGGGTGTATTATAAACATTTCGTCAATGTGGGGTCAGGTGGGTGCCTCCTGCGAGGTGGCTTACTCCGCGGCAAAGGCGGGAGTTATAGGTCTTACCAAGGCGCTTGCTAAGGAGCTTGCACCCAGCGGTATTACCGTGAACTGCATAGCCCCCGGGCTTATTGAAACCGGAATGAACTCAAACCTTACAATTGAGGAGCTTAATGATTTTGTTGAGGGCATACCGCTCGGGCGTATGGGCAGCGCCGACGAGGTAGCCGCCGCGGTGCGCTTCCTCTCCTCCCCTGCCGCCGAATACATAACGGGACAGGTCCTCGGAATTAACGGCGGGTTTGTTGTTTAAATTTCGGAGTTCCAAAAAAAGCAGTAAGTTTTTTGAAATTTTATTGTTCAGCAGTAGGGGTTTCCAAAGGGGAGTTTGCCCCTTTGGTTGTTCAGGAGGGTTCGGGAACCCTGTCTTATGGGTTCCCGACGTTTCTTTCCCCCTTTCTGAACGCGCAGAAAGGGGTGCCCGCGCGGCATGAGCGCATAAATTTAAAAAAACGTCTTTCTTTACCGATATAAGTCGCCGAATGGCAAAAACGTATACTCCCCCTCTTGATTTTTAAAAGGCAATATGCTATACTGACACTATCCGGAGGTGCGATATGGCGCAATTTACCAAAAAGGCAATTTTAGACTCGTTTGTAGAGCTTATTTCGGAACGCCCGTTTGATAAAATTACAGTTAAAGACATTGTTACCCGCTGCGGCGTAAACCGCAATACGTTTTATTATTACTTTGAGGACGTATATGCGCTGGTTGACGAGCTTTTTCAGGTGGAAACGCAGAACATTCTCGGCAGCATGGTAGATTACGATACCTGGCAGGAAGCCTTTTTAAAGGGCATTGACTTTGTGCATAACAACCGCCGCGCAATATATCATCTTTACAATTCGATCAGCCGCGAGCAGGTTGAAACCTATCTTAATAAGGTTACATATAATAATATACTTTTATTCGTAAAAAAATTGACCGCCGATTTATCCCCCAATGAAACCGATGTTGAGCTTGTAGCCTCGTTCTATTCCCATGCGCTTGTAGGCATGACGCTTGAGTGGTTAAGCGGCGGTATGAAAGGCGACCCGCACGATTTTGTTATAAGAATAAGCGAGCTTTTGGACGGAACGGTGCGCTACTGCTTTTTGAAAAATACAGACAAACAGGCGTAAATGTCTGAAAATACAACACTTTAAGGCTTATGTGTGAAATTCGCACATAAGCCTTTTTATGTTTATTGGAAACGGAAATTATTATGTATATAATATATTGCGTTGAGAAAATGAAGGGAGGAAAAAACAATGAAAACAATTAAACAGGCAAAATGGTGTTATATAATCTGCTCGGTGCTGCTTATAGCCGCAGGCGTTTATATAATGGTAAGACCGTACTCCTCGGCAATTATTTTTTGCAGGGTCATAGGTGCCGTGTCACTTTTTTACGGAGTTTCGAAAATACTCGGTTATTTTTCGCACGACCTTTACAACCTTGCCTTTCAGTTTGATTTGGCACTCGGAGTTTTTACACTTATTTTCGGTTTGATACTTCTGCTGCGCTCTGCAAGGGTCGTCACCTTTATGCCGGCAATACTCGGCGTGTTTGTTTTGGTGGACGGCGTGTTCAAGCTGCAAACGGCGGTTGACGCAAAGCGCTTCGGGCTTTCAAACTGGTGGCTGATACTTTTAGGCTCGCTTATCTGCGCGCTTTTCGGGCTGCTGCTTATAATCGACCCGTTCAGCGGCAACAACGTGCTTATGACCTTTGTGGGTATATCGCTTGCAATTGACGGGCTGCAAAATTTATTTAACGCGTTTTACACCGTTAAAATACTGAAAAACAAATGAAAGCTGGGAGATAAATGATAAAATTCGGAAAAGGCGTGGTAAAGCACCGCGTGCTTATTCTGATAATCGCGATAGCCTTAATGATACCGTCGGTTTTCGGAATACTTAAAACCCGTATCAATTACGATATGCTGACCTACCTGCCCGACGACATTGAAACAATGAAGGGGCAGAACATATTACTTGATGATTTCGGCAAGGGCGCGTTTTCCTTTATAATCGTTGACGGTATGGAGGATAAGCAGGTATCTGCTTTGCGCGAAAAGATTGAAAAGGTAGATAACGTTGACAGCGCTATATGGTACGACAGCGTTATGGATTTATCAGTACCGAAAGAAATGCTGCCCGACGATATTTACAATGCCTTTAATTCTGGCGACTCAACCATAATAGCAGTGTTCTTTAAGACCTCTACCTCGGCGGACGAAACCATGACCGCCATTAAAGAGGTAAGAAAGATTGCCGATAAAAACTGCTATGTAACCGGTATGTCGGCGGTCGTTACCGACCTTAAAGACCTGTGCGAGCACGAAGAGCCGATATATGTAGGCATTGCGGTTTTGCTTTGCACAGTTACAATGATGATATTTATGGATAACTGGATAATACCTTTCCTGTTCCTTGCGAATATCGGTATGGCAATTGTGGTAAACCTCGGCTCCAACTACTTTATGGGCGAGATTTCATATGTAACAAAGGCGCTTGCCGCAGTGCTTCAGTTAGCCGTTACAATGGACTACTCGATATTCTTATGGCACAGCTACGAGGAGCAAAAGGAGCGCTACTCGGGCGATAAGCACAGAGCAATGGCGCACGCAATTAAAGCGACCATTACCTCGGTTGTCGGCAGCTCTATAACCACCGTTGCGGGCTTTATAGCGCTTTGCTTTATGAGCTACACGCTGGGGCGCGACCTCGGTATAGTGATGGCAAAGGGCGTTTTGTTCGGGCTTATTTCCTGCGTGACCGTTCTTCCCTCTTTAATACTTGTGTGCGATAAGCTGCTTGAAAAAACAAAGCACAGAGCGCTTATTCCACCTATGAACAGGCTTACAAACTTTGTAGTTAAGCGCTCGTGGATATTCCTTATAGTCTTCTTAGTGCTTGTAGGCCCTGCTTTTTGGTGCTACACCAAGGCAAACAGCGAGGTTTATTACAATATGACCGAAACGCTGCCTGAGACCATGGAGTGCTCGATAGCAAATACCAAGCTTGAAAAAGAGTTCAACGTAGGCTCAACACATATGGTGCTTATTTCTGCCGATACCGACGGCAAAACGGTACGCGAGATGTCAAGCGAAATGGAAAAGATAGACGGCGTTAAGTTTGTATTAGGGCTTGAATCGGTAGTGGGCAGCAGAATACCCGATGAAATAATTCCGGATGAGGCAAAGTCCACCTTACAAAGCGATAACTGGAAGCTGATGGTTATAAACTCAGAGTACGCAACCGCGTCCGACGAAGTAAATGAGCAGATAACAAAACTTAATGATATACTTAAAAAGTACGATAAAAACGGTATGCTCATAGGCGAGGCGCCCTGCACCAAGGATATGATAGATATTACCGACCACGACTTCAAGGTGGTTGACGCAATTTCAATAGCGGCTATATTCGTTATAATATTGCTTGTTTTAAAGAGCGTTTCACTGCCCATAATTTTGGTTGCGGTTATAGAGCTTGCAATATTCATAAACCTCGGCTTCTGCCACCTGCTCGGCACGTCAATGCCGTTTATAGCGCCTATATGCATAAGCACAATTCAGTTAGGCTCAACGGTTGACTATGCAATTCTTATGACCACGCGTTACAAGAGAGAGCGGTCTTTGGGCGGTGACAAGAAAACATCGGTCAGCATAGCGCTTAAGACCTCCATCCCCTCGGTTGTGGTAAGCGCGCTCGGCTTCTTCGCAGCCACCTTCGGCGTGGGGCTTTACTCCGACGTTGATATTATCAGCTCAATATGCAACCTTATGGCGCGCGGCGCTATAATCAGTATGCTTGCGGTAATATTCATACTGCCTGCAATGTTTATGCTGTTCGATAAGGTCATATGCAATACAAGTATAGGCTTTAAGCCTAAAAAACAAACGGAGGCTAAATGAAATGAAAACTGTTAAGAATGATTTAATAAAGCTTATTGCAGTTGCCGCTGCCGGCGTTATTGCCGGCACGGGCGTTACCGCGGCGGCTATAAATGCCGCAAACAATAAAAAGGATACCGCAAGCACCTCTACGTCCGTTTCATCGGAAAGCGACAAAACAGACGTAAAGACTGCTAAGGATGAAACCGTTTATGTGCTTGCAAATGCCGACGGCTCGGTTAAAAAGATAATCGTAAGCGATTGGATAAAGAACGGGCTTAATGAGAAATCCTTAAAGGATAAAACCGACTTGCAGGACGTTAAAAACGTCAAGGGTGATGAATCCTATGTAATGGATACCGACAATATGCGCGTATGGAACGCCGACGGCGCCGATATTTATTACCAGGGCACAATAAGCAAGGAACTGCCCGTTGATTTAAAGGTAAGCTATAAATTAGACGGCAAGACCGTTTCCGCCGATGAAATTGCGGGAAAGAGCGGCAAGGCTACAATCCGCTTTGACTACACAAACAAGCAGTACAGCGAAGTAAAAATAGGCGGCAAGACCGAAAAGATTTATGTTCCCTTTGCAATGCTTACAGGCTTAATGCTTGATAACGACGTTTTCTCGAACGTATCGGTTACAAACGGCAAAATCATAAATGACGGCGACCGTACAATAGTTGCGGGCTTTGCACTCCCGGGTTTGCAGGAAAACCTTAATTTAAGCAAAGATAAATTTGAAATTCCCGGTTACATTGAAGTAACGGCGGACGTTAAAAACTTTGCCCTTACCACTACCCTAACCCTTGCGACAAACAGCCTGTTTAATGAATTTGACACTTCAAAGCTTAACTCCGCCGACGATTTACAGGCGCAATTAAACGAACTTACAAGCGGTATGACAAAGCTTATAGACGGCTCTTCCGAGTTGTACGGCGGACTTACCACCCTGCTTTCAAAGTCAAAAGAGTTGGTTGCGGGTATTGATAAATTATCCGCCGGAACCGACGAGCTTTCAAGCGGCGCTGCGGCGCTTAACGCAGGGCTTAACACCTTGGTTTCAAACAACGGCGATTTAACATCAGGCGCTAAACAGGTATTTGATACCCTGCTTGCAACGGTTACAAAGCAATTAAACGAAGGCGGCATACAAAACTTTGACGCGCTCACGGTAGATAACTACAAAACGGTATTAAAGGGCATTGAAGAAAATCCCCTTAATTATTTAAGCGAGACTAAGAAGAACGAGGCTAAAGCGACTGCCGAGGCACAAATTGACGCGACTATCGCCGCCAATACCGCAATTCCCGAAACCTCACGCTTTGCCGCAAAGGTTCTTACCTGCATGGGCAAATCAAAAGAAGAGCTTACAACAATACTTACCAACGCGGCTATAACCTCTAGGGTTATGGCAGGCGGCGCAACCACCAACGAACAAATTATCAGCGGTATTTGCGGGTATTTAAGCTCGCAAAACGGTAAAACCCCCGCCGAGAATTTGCAGGCAGCGCAGAAAATTGCAGCCGACGCCGCAACCTATAATGCGGCAAGCGTAAAAAATGAAGCAAACGAAAAAACAATTTATACCGCTTGCTTAGGGTTGGCGCTCCCCACAATTAAAAACACGGTTAAGACCTCAATTGAAACGGCGGTAACCTCGCTTGACAGCTACAACACATTCTATCAGGGCGTGCTTGCCTACACCGCAGGCGTTAAAGAGGCAGCCGACGGCAGCGCTAAGGTAAACGCAGGCGCTAAGCAGCTGAAAGACGGCGCAGCAGAGCTTAAATCCGGTGCATCACAGTTAGTACCCGGTGTTGAAAAGCTCTCTGACGGCTCAAAGCAATTAGCCGACGGTATAAAACAGCTTAACGATAAGGGCATAAGCAAGTTAACGGGTCTTGCGGGCGACGACCTGCAGAACCTTGTTGACAGAGTAAAAGCAACGGTTGACGTTTCCAAGAATTATAAATCGTTTGCCGGAATTGCCGATGATACTGACGGCAGCGTTAAGTTCATCTACAAAACCGATGAAGTAAAATCCAAATAAGACGAAAAACGCAATCACCCGCCCTGCGGAGCTTTGTTTCCGCGGGGCGGGTGTTCTTTTATTTTGATTATGAGTTTTCGGCAACAAGTTTTTTAAGCCTTATTAAATCGAGAATATCTATTTTACCGTCAGTCTTAATATTACACTGTGCATTTTTTTCATAAGTGGTATTTCCCGATATTATGTTCTTTTTGAGCAAAGCAGAATTGATTGAATTGATTTTTCCGTCGCCGCACCGAGCGAAAACAGACCACAAATTAGATTTTAGATTTTAGACATTAGAAATATCCCACAATTATATAAAAATCAGCCCGCTGCCGTCGGTTTTAACCGATAGCAACGGGCTTTAATATTATAATTCCGAATTATTTTTTAATCTTCTTTATAAACTCTTCCGTTTAAAAACGCTACGGTGCGCTCCACCGCATCGCGGCTGTTTCCCCAATCGGTCTCGCCGTCGCGGCTGCGGTAATCATACATTGTGCAGTATTTTGATAAATCGTCATAAAGCGATTTTGAGTATTCACCTGTTATACGGTTAAGGTTTTCGGAAAATTCCGAATAATATGATTTCATATTGCGCTTTGAGGCGCCGCCGAGCAACCGCTCGTAATGCGGCAGGCAAAACATACTCTGCGAATTGAACATATCGCGGAAATCCTTTTGCGTTTCGTAGCAGCGGTAAACCGTTTCAATCATTCGGGAAAGCCCCCACTCTATTTTTGAGCAGATAAAGCAGGAGTCGGTTATATTTTTAGCATTCCCTGTTTTTTTACTGTCGGTATTGAAAAGCTTTTTCTTGAAAATTTCGCCGTTTATCTCGTTAATGTGGGTCTGCAGCATAAGCGCCAATTGCAGCCGCCCCCTGCGCGACATCATATTATTATAGTGGTGCTCGCAAAAGCCTGTTTTGTTGGTCTCGATTCTTACGTCGGGCTCCATCATGGCGTCGCCTAAAATATAATCGGTCATTCGTTCCTCAATGGTATCGCGCATGCGGCATATGGGGCAGCCGTCGTTATGCTCGAAAACCTCGCTTACCGGTATGGTGCAAATATCGTCTCTCATAATTTTTTCTCCTGTTTTTTATTGATATTATTGTCGAAAAAGAGTATAATCTATTTCGGTGATTATATGTTTACTGTAAAGTATAAAAACAACAACGCTTACATAACCGTGCCCGACGGTATTGACCTGCCGCACACGCTTGATTGCGGTCAGGCTTTCCGCTGGGAGGAAAAGGAAAACGGCGTATGGCACGGCGTAGCCTACGGGAAATACTTAGAGCTTTGCAAAGAAGCAGACGGTACACTGGTGCTTTTTAACACGACCGAACACGACTTTGAAAGCATATGGCGAAAATACTTTGACCTTGACAGAGACTACGGCGCGGTAAATAAAAAAATAGGTAAAAACGAGATACTGAAAAGCGCGGCGGAGTATTCCTTCGGCATTAGAATTTTAAACCAAGAGCCGTGGGAAACGCTTTGCTCCTTTATAATATCCCAAAACAACAACATAAAGCGCATTAAGGGCATTATAAGCCGCCTGTGCGATAATTTCGGCGAGGATAAGGGCGGCTACCGCGCTTTTCCCACCGCCGAAAAAATAGCGGAGTGCTCGCTTGAGGATTTAGCGGTGCTGCGCAGCGGGTTCAGGGCAAAATATATTCTTGACGCGGCGCAGAAAATATCGTCGGGGGAAATTAACCTTGAAAGGCTTAAATCGGTACCGACCGACGAAGCCCGCGACGAGCTTATGAAAATAAAGGGCGTAGGCCCCAAGGTTGCCGATTGCGCGCTGCTTTTCTCGCTCTGCCATATTGACGCATTCCCCAAGGACGTTTGGATAAAACGCGCCATGCAGGCGCTTTTTGGCGGCGAGCTGCCCGAGGAAGCCAAGCCCTACGCGGGTATTGCGCAACAGTATATATTCTTCTACGCCCGCGAGACTAAATTATCGGTTTAATAGTTTTCGGTAAAGCTGTGTAATGTGCCCGAATCGCGGTCGCGCCAGCCGGGTATGGTAGCCATATTTACGTTATGTATACTGCGGAAAATGTTATCATCCACATTCGGGTTTACCTTTTTAATATCCTCTATAAGCGCCTTTATTTCCTTGCGCTTTGAAAGCCCCTCGTTGTGGGCGCTGTTTTCGGTAAACTTGCAGGCACATTGCAGGAATTTAAGCCCGTTGTAATTTGAAAAGGCGATAATATCCTTTTCCTTTACCTTATAAAGCGGGCGTATAAGCTCCATACCCTCAAAATTGGTGCTGTGTAATTTCGGCGGCATGGTCTTTATTTCGGATGAATACATCATACTCATAAGCACCGTTTCAATAACGTCGTTAAAATGGTGACCGAGCGCTATTTTGTTGCAGCCGAGGTCTTTTGCCTTACTGTAAAGGCAGCCGCGCCTCATTCTGGCGCAAAGGTAGCAGGGCGAGCCGCCCGCACGCTCGGTGACAGAGAAAATATCGCTTTCAAAAATATATATCGGTATATCCATCAATTTCGCGTTGTGCTCTATAAGCGCTCGGTTTTCGGCGTTGTAGCCGGGGTCCATTACAATATACTCGGCCTCAAAGGGTATTTCGCTGTGGCGCTGCAGCTGCTGAACGCATTTTGCAAGCAGCATTGAGTCCTTTCCGCCCGAAATACAAACGGCTATTTTATCGCCGGGGGCGATAAGCTCGTATTCCTTTACCGCACCTATAAAATTATTCCATATTGTCTTGCGGAATTTTTTTATTATGCTCCGCTCAATTTCGGTATGCTTTTCAAGTGTTTTTCCCATTTATAATTCCTCATGAAAATGTTTATACACGGCGTCCGCCGCCGCTTTGGTCATTCCGGGGGCTGCCGCCAATTCGTCCGCAGTTGCCGCATTTATCGCCTTAACCGTTTTAAAGTGCTTTAGCAGCGCCGCGGCGCGGGCTTTGCCTATACCCTCAATTTCGGTAAGCTCGCTTGCCAGCATACTTTTACTTCTTCTTTGCTTATGGTAGCCTATCGCAAAGCGGTGGACCTCATCCTGTATGCCGGTAATAAAGGTAAACGCCGCGCGGTTTGATTTAATGCTTATATCCCCGCCCTCGGCGGCTATGGCGCGGGTGCGGTGCTTTGAGTCCTTTACCATACCGAAAAGCGGAACGGTAATTCCGTGCTTTTCAAGCACGGGGCGCACGGCGGACATTTGCCCTAAGCCGCCGTCAAGCAATATTAAATCGGGCAATACCGCAAAGCCCTCGTCCTCGCCCTTTTCGTACTCGGTAAAGCGGCGGTCAAGCACCTCCGCCATAGAGCGAAAATCATCCTGCCCCAAAAAGCTCTTTATTTTAAAACGCTTATACGCGGGCTTAAAGGGTCTACCGTCCTTATATACTATCATTCCGGCAACGTTTTCACTGCCAGCCGTGTTTGAAATATCGTAAGCCTCAATATACCGCGGCGCAGAGGGCAGCCCCAAAAGGCGCGCCAGCTCATCCAGCACTGACATTTCGCGCCCCGTTCTTTCGGCTTTTTGCGAAAGGGTTTCGGCCGCGTTGTTAAGGCACATATCAAGCAGCGCCTTTTGCTCGCCGAGCTTCGGGTTTACAAAGCTCACGCTATGCCCCGATTTTTCGGTAAGCCAGCGCCCAGTGGCGGAAAAATCCGTCGAAACATCTATTAACACGCGCGAGGGTATATCTTCCTTTTCAAGATAGTAGCGCTGCAAAAATTCCTCGTAAAGGCTTTCCCTGTCGGATATTCCGTCAAATAAAAACACCTGCTTATCGCAAAGGCGGTAGTTTCTGAAAATAAACACGCTTACCGCCGCCGTTTCGCCGAGCAGGGCGGACGCAATAACATCCTCGCTTTTATAGGTTGCGCGAACCACCTTTTGCTTTTCCCTTATCCGTTTCATTGCGTTTATTCGGTCGCGCAGCTTTGCCGCCGTTTCAAAATCCAGCCTTTCGGCGGCGGCAAGCATTTTTTCGTTTAATTCCGTTTCGGTTTCGCTGTCCGCTCCGCCGTGCTTTATAAAATCCACCGCGGCGTTTACGTTTTCAAGATAGCTTTCAAGGCTTATTTTTCCTCGACAGGGCGCGTCGCATATGCCGATATGGTAATTAAGGCAGGGCTTTGATGGTTTATCAAAGCTCCTGCTGCAATCGGGCAGTTTAAAAATTTTTCGCGCCTCGTCCACCGTTTCTTTAACCACATAAAGCGACGAATAAGGTCCTATATACTCACCTTTTTTATCGGTTGCGCGCGAAAAGGTTATCTTTTTCCATTTATCGTTTGTTATTTTAACGTAGGAGTAGCCCTTGTCGTCCTTTAAAAGTATGTTGTATTTCGGCTGATTTTGCTTTATAAGCGAGTTTTCGAGAATAAGCGCTTCAAACTCGCTGTCGCACACTATATACTCAAAGTGATCGACATTTGAGACCATTTTGCGCACCTTTGCGGTATGCCCCGAGCCGCCGCCGAAATACTGCGTAACGCGGTTTTTAAGCGCCTTTGCTTTACCGATGTATATAATTTCATCATTCTTATTTTTCATTATATAAACGCCCGGCAGCAGCGGTAGCCGATTAGCGCGTTTTTTAAGCCGCGAAAGTCTTGAAATATCGTCACGGTCGTCCATTAAAAGCCTCCGTACCAAAAAATAAGGGGAAATTTTGTTTATGAAAAGAAAATTGCTTGCACTGCTTATTATACCCGTTATTCTTTGCGGGTGCAACACCTCAAATGTTAAGAATAACGATTCCCACGCCGAAATAACCGTAAATTACCCGACCGACGATACCGTAAACGGCTACCGCCCGGGCGGCAGCGGCTCTATGCCCGACGAAATACCCGCCGACAGCACCGTGCCAACAAAACCAAAGCCCAGCGAAACCGCAGCTACGGCGTACATAGGAAATTCAAATTCAAAAAAATTCCATACACCCGATTGCTCGTATGCGCAAAAGCTGAAAGATGAAAATAAGGTATCGTTTAAAACCCGCGATGAGGCGGTGAATAAGGGGTATAAACCATGCAGCAGGTGCAAACCGTGATATAATGCGGAATTCGGAATTCGGAATGCGGAATTTAAAAATCAGTGCAATTTATCCGCTATCATATAAATAAGCTTTTCGGATTTTTCCCAACCTAAGCATGGGTCGGTTATGGATTTACCGTAAATATGCTCGCCTATTTTCTGAGCGCCGTCCTCAATGTAGCTTTCAATCATAAGCCCCTTAACCATTGAGCGTATATCCTTATTGTGGTTGCAGCTGTAAACTACGTCCTTTGCAATTCTTATCTGCTCCAAATACTGCTTACCCGAGTTTGCATGGTTGGTATCTACTATTGCCGCCGGATTTACAAGGGATGTTTCGGCATACAGCTCATGCAGCTTTACAAGGTCTTCATAGTGGTAATTGGAGACGTTTTTGCCCGCGAAATCAATATACCCGCGCAAAATGGAATGTGCATAGGGGTTGCCCTCGCTTACAACCTCCCACCCGCGGTATATAAAAGTGTGGCTGTGCTGCGCGGCGGTTATAGAGTTCATCATAATGCTAAGGTCGCCGCTTGTGGGGTTTTTCATACCCACGGGTATATCAAGCCCGCTGGCGGTAAGCCTGTGCTGCTGGTTTTCAACCGAGCGCGCGCCTATTGCTACATAAGAAAGCAGGTCGGATAAATAACGGTGGTTATCGGGGTAGAGCATTTCGTCCGCGCAGGAAAAGCCGTAATCGTGCAGCGCCGCCATATGTAAATCTCTTATCGCGACAATGCCTTTTAGCATATCGGGCGTTTCATCGGGGTTCGGCTGGTGCAGCATTCCCTTGTAGCCGTCTCCCGTGGTGCGCGGCTTGTTGGTGTAAATGCGCGGCACTATAAGTATTTTATCCTTTACCTCGTCCTGCACCTTTTTAAGCCGTGAAATATAATCGAGCACCGGCTCGCGGCTGTCCGCCGAGCAGGGGCCTATTACCAAAATAAATTTATCCGATTTCCCCGCAAAAATATTTTTTAGCTCCCCGTCGCGCGCAGCCTTCACCGCCGCGTCCTGTTCAGATACAGGGTAGCGCGCCTTTATCTGCTGCGGTATGGGCAGCTTTCTTAAAAATTTCATATTCATAGTCTTTTTCCCCTTATAAATGCTTGTTAAAGCGTTTTCTGCGCTCGGTGGAAAGCCGCATCATTTCGCGTATTCCTTCGCGGTCGCCCGTTTCTATTTTTTCGTAAAGCGTCTCAAAGCTCTGCTTAAAGCTGCGCATTTCGGCAAGCAGCATATCCTTGTTATCCAAAAACAGTTCGCTCCACATTTCGTCGTTTATCCTCGCTATGCGCGTTAAATCGCGAAAAGAGTCACCCGTGTAATATTCAAGGTCGGGCGTGTTGTTGCAGCACATCAGCGTTACCGCTATGCAGTGGGTAAGCTGTGATAAAAATGCTATCATTTCATCGTGGTTTTCGGGAGATAACTCCGCTACGCGATGAAAGCCTAATTTCTCGCCCAAATCGCGGCAAAGCTCTATTGCGCCTGCGGTGTTTTTCTCTGTGGGAACCACTATGTAGTTAGCGCCCTTAAAAATGCCCGAGTCGCTGTTTTCAACCCCGCATACCTCGCGCCCCGCCATGGGGTGCGCGGCTATAAATTCCACGTCCGGGCGGAGCATTTCCTGAATTTTATAGACAATGCAGCCCTTAACGCCCGTAACGTCGGTTATAACCGCTCCCGATTTTAATAAATGCTGATTTTTTTCTATCCATTCGGTGAAAACATGGGGGTAAAGCGCGAATATAACCAAATCGGCAGCGGAAATAATGCTTTCATCAAGCTTTGTTGTGCCGTATTTTATTATACCTTTTTTAAGTGCAAAATCAACCGACGATTGCTCTTTGGTTACGGCGTTCACGGTATAGCCGCCCTTTGTAAGCGCCTCGGCATAGCTGCCGCCCAATAGCCCTAAGCCTACTATTAAAATATTTGTATCTTTACTTAACTTCATTTTTCTTCAACCTTTATGCCGAGGGAAGCAAGCCTGCGAAAATAATCGGGAAAGCTTTTATTTACCGCCTCTGCCCCGTAAATGCTGCCGCCCGTTATGCTGCAAAGAAGGGAAAGCGCCATTACTATTCTGTGGTCGTTATGCCCCGAAAGCGGCAGCTCGGGCGTTTTAAGCGTGCGGGGATGCACCGTTATCTCGTTTTCCCATACTTCGGTATTGCACCCGAATTTTGCAAGCTCCTCCGCCATAGCGGCGCCCCTGTCGCTTTCCTTTATTTTAAGGCGGTGGGTGCCTGTTAGCCTTACGCCGTTGTTTGCCGCCGCAACCGCCATTAAAACGGGCGCTAAATCGGGGCAATCGGAAATATCTATTTCGGGGCAGCCGCGCACCAATTTACCGAAAAGTCTTCTGTAAACCGCGTCACCCTGGCAGGTATCCTTTTTAAGTCCTGCCACCGCAACATTGCCGCCCACCGAGTTGAACGCCTCAAAAAACGCGGCGTTGGAATAATCCCCCTCAACGCGCAGCGTGCGCGGTTTATAAGTCTGATTACCCTTTATAAATATAGTGTGCTCGTCGGTTCGGCTGATTCTCACACCGAATTCGGCAAGCGCCTTTACCGTCATACCGAGGTATGAGCCGCTTTCAAGCGCGCCCGTTATATCAATTATACTGTCACTGCCAAGCAGCGGCAGGGCGAACATAAGCCCCGATATAAACTGGCTTGAAACATCCCCGCGTACCGAATATTTACCCGCCGTCAGCTTGCCGCATACCGTAACGCTTTCCTTATCCTCCGTAAACTCAATGCCCTGCGATAGACACATTTCCTTATAAACCGCAAGCGAGCGGCTCATAAGCCTTTCTGTACCTTTAAGTGTAATTTTCTGCCCGAAAAGAAGGCAAAGCGGAATTATAAACCTTAACGTACTGCCTGATTCATTGCAGAAAAGCTCTGCGCTTTTAATTGCCTTATCAGGCGATATTCCGCCTATTTTAACCGTGCTGCCGTCAATTTCATATTCGGCGCCCAAGGCGCTCAGGCAATTAAGAGTAGCCTTAATATCCTCTGAAAACGCCACGCTTTCTATAACGCTGCCGAATGACAGCGCGCCGCAAATTAAATATCTGTGAGAAACGCTTTTTGAGGGCGGCGCTTCCACCCTGCCGTATGCCGTTCCTTTTTCAATGGTTGCTATCATTTTTTATCGCCGTATTCCTTAATCAAGTAGTCTATTGCCTCGGTATATCCCGCTATTCCGTGCCCGCATATCGTTTTAACGCAAGCCTTTCTTATATAGCTTATCTGCCTGAAATCCTCGCGCGACGAAACATCCGAAATATGTATCTCAACCGTCGGTATTGAAACCGCCTTTACCGCGTCCAGCAGCGCTATGCTTGTGTGCGTGTAAGCGCCGGGGTTTATAACTATACCGTCAAATTTGCCGTAAGCCGCCTGAATTTCATCTACAAGCGCGCCCTCGTGGTTAGACTGAAACAGCTTTACCTCAATCCCCGCTTTTTCAGCGTGTTCTTTTACGTTATTGCACAGCGTTTCAAAGCTGTCGCTGCCGTAAATACCGGGTTCTCTTATACCCAACATATTTATATTCGGTCCGTTAATTACAAGTATTCTCATTTAAAAAGACCTCTTTAATATTTTTAACATTTTGCTCTATTCGGCTCACCGCGTCAATTTTAATATCGGCAGCGGCGCAATACAAGCCGTATCTTTCCTTATATCGCTTTTCGAGCAGCTCTCTGTTTGAAGAAAGCGGTCGATCCGCCGTGGTTACAAGCCTTTCAAGCGGGCGGTCGATAAATACCACCGTTCCGTTTTCCTTTAAAAGCCTTATGTTATCGGGGTTTAAAACCGCCCCGCCGCCCGTTGCAATAACCGAGGATTGGCAAGCCGAAATTTCTTTTATAACTTCGCTTTCAAGCTTTCTGAAGCTTTCTTCGCCGTTCTTTGCAAAATAATCGGCTATAGGCATATTTATACGTTTTATAATTTCATCGTCGGTATCGGTAAACTCTTTTTGAAGTTCTCCGGCTAATATTTTACCGAGTGTAGTCTTGCCGCAGCCGGGCATACCTATAAGCACAATATTCTTTTTATCGTTTAAAATTTCGAGGTAGACCTCCTCTGTTTTATCTGCGGATATGCTGCCGCCCGTAAATTTTTCCACCGCGTATGCCGCTTGGGAAACCAGCATATAAAGCCCGCCCGTTGCGTTTATTCCCCTTTCGCGCGCCGATATAACAAGCGCGCTTGAAAGCGGATTGTAAACCGCGTCGGTAACGCTTTTAACATTTTCAAATCGGCTTAAATCTATTGCCGAAACGCCTATATTCGGGTACATTCCGCAGGGGGTGGTGTTAATTATTGCAGTGGCGTCACTGTGTTTTTTATAAGCCTTATCATAGGTTATAGCGCCGTCCGCGCCGGACCTTGAAACGCGGTATATTTCCTTACCGCCCAAATCCTCGGCTACCGCCGCGGCGGTTTTTGAAGTGCCGCCCGAGCCTAAAATAAGCACCTTGCCGCCCGTCAGGTCCGCTCCCTGACGGAGTATTAACGAGCGCAGTCCCGAAAAATCGGTATTATAGCCGCATAATTTGCCGTTTTTATTAACTACGGTGTTTACCGCGCCTATTTTTTTTGCGGTGTCGCTTATATAATACAAATAAGGTATAACCGCCTGCTTATAAGGAATTGTAACGTTTATCGCCTTGAAATCGGCTTTTTTCATAAAGCCGTCCAGTTCATTACGCGGTATTTCGCAAAGCTCGTAATTATAGCCCGCCAGCCTTGCGTGAATTATTTTTGAAAAGCTGTGCGAAAGCTTTTCACCTATACAGCCGTATTCCATTTATTCACCCAACCAATCAGTACCGAATCTGCCCGCCAGCATATCGCAAAGCGCTATTGCCGTAATACTGTCTATCACCACGCGCGCGCGGTGGACAATACAGGGGTCATGCCTGCCGCCCGCCGTAATTTTAACGTTTTCATTCTTTATAAAATCTACAGTATTCTGCTCTTTGTGAATTGTGGGCGTGGGCTTTACCGCACAGCGGAAAACAACAGGCATACCGTTAGTAATTCCACCGTTTATGCCGCCGTTATTGTTGGTGGCGGTGGTAATTTTACCGTCCGCGCAGAAAAATTCATCATTGGCGGCACTGCCGCGCATATTTGCAAGTGCAAAGCCCGCGCCGAACTCAACGCCCTTTACCGCAGGCACGGCGAAAAGCGCTGAAGAAAGCACATTTTCCACCCCGCCGAACCACGGCTCACCGACGCCTGCCGGCAAACCGATAACTGCGGTTTCAAGCACGCCGCCCACGCTGTCGCCGTCCGCTTTGGCGGCGGTTATCTCACTTATCATTTTTTCCTTAACGCCGTCTTCAAGCACGGCAAATTCCTTTTGCGACAGTGCCTTTATATCGTCCGCGATATCCCAAAATTCGCGGTCTGCTACCCCTGCTATGCTTTTAATGTGCGTGCCTATATATATGCCCTTATTTTTAAGCGCCGAAATTGCAACCGCGCCCGCAGCTACAATTCCCGCGGTAATTCTGCCGCTGAAATGCCCGCCGCCGCGGTAATCTTCAAAGCCGTGGTATTTTGTGTACGCCGCGTAATCCGCGTGACCCGGGCGCGCCTTTGAGCGCAGCTCGCTGTAATCCTTAGAGCGGGTATTAACGTTTGGTATTACTATGCAGATAGGCGTTCCCGTAGTTTTGCCGCCGAAAACTCCGCTTTCTATTACAAAATTATCAGGCTCTGCTCTCGGCGTTGAAATATCCCCCACGGGGCGACGGAGGGATAACTGACTGCGTATAAAATCCTCATCCACCGTAATTCCGGGGGCTAAGCCGTCAAGCACCGCGCCTAAACCTAAACCGTGGCTTTCGCCGAACAGCGTTAAAATAACCGAGCTGCCGAAGCTGTTTTTCACCCTAATGACCCCCTTATTTTTTCCGCGAATATATCAAACGGCATTTCTTTCATTTCGTATGTGCCCACCGTGTTTACTAAAATTACAGTAATTTTATCGCCCGACATTTTTTTATCGTGCCGCATAGCGTTTATTATAGTATCCGCCGTTACAGCGGTAGATGTGGGCAAATTAAGTCTTTCAAGCACGGGAATAAGCCTGTTTCGCACTTCTTCCGAACACATAGGTATCATACCGAGCGCCACGCACTCGCCGTGATACAGGTTCTGCATTTCGTTCTCGCTCTCAATCGCGTGCGCCAGGGTATGCCCAAAATTAAGAATTTTGCGAAGGTCCTCCTCTTTTTCGTCCTGCTCTACTACCGCGCGCTTTATTTTAAGCGATTTTTCAATTATCGTATCAATATTTTCCTTAATATCGCCCTTTTCGAAAAGCTCAAACAGCTCTTTATCGCTTGTCAGCGACATTTTAACCGACTCCGCAAGCCCGTTTGATATTTGCCTTTCGGGCAGGGTTTTAAGGGTATTTGAATCAATTATAACGGCTTTCGGCGGGTAAAACGCGCCCACTATATTTTTATACCCCTCAAAATCAATGGCAACCTTGCCGCCTATCGATGAGTCCACCTGCGATAAAACGGTTGTGGGAATATTGTAAAAATCAATTCCGCGCATAAAGCTTGCCGCCGCAAAGCCCGCAAGGTCGCCCATAACGCCGCCGCCCACCGCGGCTACGCAGTCGCTCCTTGTAAAGCCGTATTCCACCATTTTTGAAAGCAAATATTTAAAGCTTTCAAAGCACTTGGTCTTTTCGCCCTCGGGCAGGGTTACAATATAGGGTTCTTTGCACTGCGCCGCCACCGTTTCGGCGTATTTCTTTGGTACGCCGCTGTCGGTCACTATAAGCGCACGGCGGGAAAGGTTTAAATATTCCCCCGCTTTCTTAAGCGCCCCGCGCTCAAGGTAAATATTGTAGCCGCCTGTTCCTGTTTTAACGGGAAGTATCATTCATCGTCACCCTTTAGCACAATTTCCTTTTCAAAGCTGCCCACAACCCGCACGTTGCTGCATTTTTCTTTAAGCTCTTTAAGCATAGTCTTGCCGTTTTCGCTGTTTATATTGCCCTCGCCCTCGGCGTAGAAATAATAGCTCCAAATAAGCTCCTTTGTCGGTCTGGATTTTAAGGCGCGCAGGTTAAAGCCGTATTTTCCTATAACCGCTATTGCCTGACCGAGTAAACCCGCCTCATTCGGCACGGTGAAAAGCATAATAAACTGATTATCGGCCTTAGAGGGGGCTTTCGCCGCCTTTGAAAACACCGCAAAGCGGGTTGTATTGTTGCCGCTTGTGTTAATATGCGCCTCCAGCTTTTTAAGCCCGAATTTTTTTGCCGCCTCGCTGCTGCCTATCGCCGCTATATCGTGCCTGCCCGACTCTGCCACAAGCTTTGCCGCAACCGCCGTGTTTACCGCCTCTGTCGGCTTAAAGCCGTGCCGCCTTATGTAAGCCGCGCATTGACCGAGTGCCTGCGGGTGGCTTATAACCTCTTTAACCTCATCCATTGTAGTGCCCTTTACGGCAAGCAGATTTTGCACTATTTCAATATCGTAAATTCCGTTAATATATAATGAGCCGAAAAAGGTAAGGTCCATAACCTGACCTACGTCGCCGTTGTAGCTGTTTTCAATCGGCAGAATAACGCAATCGTTCTCGCCCTTTTCCACCGATTCATACGCCGCCTTGAAATCCCCGCAGGCAACCGCCGTGCCGTCGGGGAAAATGCGGTTTGCGGCAATATTTGCAAACGCGCCCTCAACCCCGCTGTAAGCTACGCGCATACCTTCAAGCAGACGGTGCTGATACGCCTTTGAAATATCCATATTGCTCTGCAAAAAGCTTACGAAATAGGGCTTTAGCGCCTCGTTTTCAATAAGAGAGGAATTGCGCTTTATAACCTCCGCCTCGCGGGATAAGTCTGTCACGCGCACTCCATTTTGCCTTTTATATTCGGCAACCGTTTTTACCGCCGCCATTCTTTCTTCAAACAGCCGCGCCAATTGCTTATCTATTCGGTTAATTTCTTCCCTTGCCTTTTCAAGCTCTGTCATTTATTTATACTCCTCTATAAGCGCCTTAAACGCCGGTAATGATTTTTCTATCTGCTCTGCCGTTACGCAATAGGATATTCTAACATACCCCTCGCACCCGAAATCGTCCGACGGCACAAGCAGCAGCTCGTATTTTTTAGCCTTTTCGCAAAATGCATAAGCGTCCGGCTCGGGCGATTTTACAAACAGATAAAACGCGCCGTCGGGCGGTACTGCCTCATAGCCGTAATCGGTCAGCGTGCCGAAAAGCAAATCGCGGTTTTTCTTATAGGCGGAAACATCCGGTAAAACATCGGTACATTCCGCCACGGTGTACTGCATAAGGCTGGGTGCGCACACAAACCCGAGCGCCCTGCCCGCGCCGCAGACTGCGGCGTATAATTTTTTGCAGTCCGCAGCGCCTTCGGGAATAAATATGTAGCCTATGCGCTCCCCTGGGAGAGAAAGCGACTTACTGTAAGAGTAGCAAACCACCGTATTTGCGTAGTATTTCGGGATATACGGCACCTCCGCGCCATAGGAAAGCTCGCGGTAGGGTTCGTCGGCTATAATATAAATGTCCGTGCCGTATTCCGCCTGCTTTTTATCAAGCATATCGCTTAACGCCTTTATGGTATCGGGTGAGAAAACCGCGCCCGTAGGGTTATTCGGCGAATTTATTATTATCGCCTTGGTTTTTTCGGTCACGGCGTTCTCTATCGCCTTAATATCAAGCTGAAAATCAGGCTCGCGGCACTGCACCGTTACAACGCGCGCGCCCGCGTTTTCCGCAAACACGCGGTACTCGGGGAAAAACGGCGCGGGAATTATAATTTCATCCCCGCTGTTTACAAGTGCATTCAGCGTTACGGTAAGGGATGCTGCCGCGCCGCAGGTCATATAAATTAAATCTTTATTTACGGGGAAGCCGAACCGCTTTTCAATACTTTCTGCAATTTTCGTTCTTACCGCCGTATCCCCCTGTGCAGAGGTATATCCGTGCAGCCGTACCGGGTCGGTTTCCCTTATAATACACTCCAAAGACGCAGTAACCGCCGCGGGCGTGGGTACGCTCGGGTTGCCGAGACTGAAATCAAAAACGTTTTCTTCCCCTATTTCCGCCTTGCGCTTTTTGCCGTATTCAAAAATCTCGCGAATAACCGAGCGGCGCGAGCCTAAGCTCACCATTTTTTCGTTAAGCATTAAATCACCTTTTCCAAAACAAAGCCCGCAAACGTTTACGGCAAAAAAGCATAAACGATCGCGGGCTGTCCGTACTTAAAATTTGAAAGCTTTTAAATTAAGCTTTGCAGGCGTACAGGCAGTCCGTTTTAAAGTAATAAAATCGATAACTAACGTAACCGAACATTCTGTCCACCCTTTCAAAAACTCATTAAATTATATTATACATTATTTTTCCGATTTGTCAAGTGTTTCTTTAACGGTTTAAAGCATTAAAATATTACTCGACCGCCAGTTCCTTAATTGAGCGCATCTGATAATCAACATTTTTAAGCAAACCCGGGTTTTTAAGCGCCACCGCCGCGCCTTTTACAACGCTGTGCGTGGGGTCTTCAAGCATATGCACGGGTATACCGAGGTATTTTTCCAGCTTTTCCGCCATACCCGAAAGCAGCGCGCCGCCGCCCGTTAAGTACATTCCGTCCTCTGTTATATCAGCTACAATGTCGGGGTCGGTGCGGTTTAACACCTGACGTATGGCGTTGCATATAACGTCCACCGTGTCTATTATCGCCTCGTACACCTCGCCCGAGGATATTTCAAAGCTCTCGGGCAGCCCCGAGAAAACGTTTCTCCCCTTAGCCACAACCGCCACCTCAATATCCCTTTTAAGCGCCGAGCCTATTTTAATTTTGACCGATTCGGCGGTAAGCGCGCCGATTTCTATATTGTACTCTTTTCTTACATAGCGCACAATTTGCGAATCAAAATCGCCCGAGGCGGTTTTAAAGGACTCGCAAACCGCAATACCGCCGAGCGAAATAACGGCTATATCGGTAGTGCCGGCGCCTATATCCACAATAAGCGTGCCGCGCGGCTTTGAAAAATCAAGCCCCAAACCGAAAGCTATTGCCAGCGGGCTTTCTATTACAGATACGTTTCTGCCGCCTGCCGACTCCATAACGTTTGAAAGCGAATGGTGCTGCAGCTCCGTAAGTCCCGCAGGCAGAGTAGCCATTATGCGCGGGCGCAAAATACGGTTGCCGAACGCCTGCTGCATATAATTTTTAAGCATAAGCTCGGCTATATCGTAATCGGAAATTACCCCGCGCTCTATCGGCGTTACGCACACAAGGCTTTCGGGCGTTCTGCCTATTGTCTGCTTTGCTTTTTCGCCGTAATACACGGGCTCCCATGTTTCGCTGTCCACCGTTACAACATTCGGCAGCTCAAGCACCACTTTGGAGCTTGAAAATATAACGGTTTTTGATGAGCCTAAATCTATTCCTATATCTGTAGCCATAATTGCCCCCGATTTATTATTTATGTTTGTTTTTATCGTCCTTTTTCTTTTCGCCTATCAGCGCGGTCACACAGTAAACGCAATCCGCCCCGGCGGAAAGTAACTGCAAAGTACATTCGTTAAGCGTAGCGCCTGTGGTTTTAATATCATCCACCAGTAAAACCGATTTACCGCGAAGATTCCTTGTAGCAACATACATATTCTTAACGTTTTCAAGTCTTTGCTTTTCGCTGAGCTCGTGTTGCGAGCGCACATATTTTACGCATTTAAGTGCGTTCAGCACAGGTACTTCAAGTATATCCGACATTATTTTCGCCATAACCTCGGTTTGATTAAAGCCGCGTTCCAGCTGCTTTCTTCTGTGCATTGGCACAAAACAGATCCCGTCGAATTTCAGCCCTCTGTACTCATTTTTAACGCAAAGCGCCATTTGCTTTGCAAGCATGGTGCCGTAGGTCATTTTGCGGCGGTATTTGAAGTAATACATAGCCCGCTTTGCAACACCGGTATTAACAAAGGGCGCTATGCACATTTCAAATGCAAAGGTCCGCCTTTTACACTGGCAGTTTTTCTTATCAAGCCCGCAGCGCATACAGCGCTTTAGCGGGTCACAGCGAACGAGCATTTCGTGGCAGTAATCGCACAGCTCGTCGTCTTCGTCGATTATCGCGCCGCAGCCGGCGCAGGTTTTCGGGAAGAATACCGATTTAAGAACCGATATTACCCGCAGCATAAACATCCGCTTCCTTCAGGAATTGTTTTAAAAAAGTATATCGCAGAGTTTTTCGGTCGTTAGCCGCCATTTCAAGCCATACGCCCTCATCCCCCACAGCCACAAGCAGCTTTTTAGCCCTTGTAACCGCGGTATAAAGTAAATTGCGGTAGCGAAGTCTTGCAGGCACATCGTAAAGCGGCAGCACCACGCAATCGTACTCGCTGCCCTGGCTTTTATGCACCGTAACGGCGTAGGCAGGCTCTAATTGAGATAAGTCTTCCGAAAAATATGTAACTGTTCTGTCCTCAAACCTTACGGTCATAATGCCGCCGCGCTTATCAATATCGGTTATATACCCCACGTCGCCGTTGAAAACCCCCGTGCCGTATTCGCCGCCGTCGCGCTTATATTGCAGGTCGTAGTTATTTTTGGTCTGCATTACCTTATCGCCCACGCGGAAATATATACCCTTGTAGCTCAGCTGCGCTTTTCTGCCCGTATCGGGGTTAAGCGCCGTTTGCAGCATATTATTAAGGTTTACAGTACCTGTATCAAGCAATCTTGAGGGGCATAATACCTGAATATCCCGTATCGGGTCGAAATTATAAGCGGCGGGCAGCCGCTCGCTTACAAGCTCGGTCACGGTGCGGCTGACATCTGCGCGGCTTGTCCTTTTAAGGAAAAAGCAATCGGAATTTTTATTTGAAAAATCGGGCGGCTCGCCGTTTATAATTGCGTGGGCGTTGGTGATTATCATACTTTTGCTTGCCTGCCTGAACACCTTGTTAAGGCGGATTGACGGAAACATATCCGACGCTAAAATATCCCCCAACACATTGCCCGCGCCTATGCTCGGCAGCTGGTCGGAATCCCCCACCAAAATTATGCGGCAGGAAAGCCGCAGTGCCTTTAAAAGATTATCGAAAAGCAGCGCGTCTATCATAGACGCCTCGTCAATAATAATAACCTCGCAAGAAAGCGGGTTTTTCTCATTGCGTGAAAATTGCTGGCGGTCGCCGTCTGTCCACTCCACCTCAAGCAGGCGGTGAATGGTCTTTGCCTCTCTGCCTGTAAGCTCGGTCATTCGCTTTGCCGCGCGCCCCGTGGGGGCTGCAAGCTCGGGCTCAAGTCCTCGGTTTTCAAAAAGCTTTATAATAGCGTTAAGCGTTGTGGTTTTGCCGGTTCCGGGTCCGCCGGTCAGCACCAAAATGCCGCTTTCAAACGCCTCGGTTATGGCTTTGCGCTGTAATTCCTCAAATTTTATACCGAGCTGCCGCTCCACATTGTCAATTTCAAGCGCGTCGGCGGTTATGCTGCGGTCAATATATCGCTTTACCGCAAGCAGCCGCGCCGCAATATGCTCCTCTGCCGAGTAATATGCGGGAATTGATAAATACTCAACCCCCATAACGTTTTTTTCTTTTATTCTGAAACACTCTATAAGCCTGTCGCAGGCGTTTTCCGCCGTATCGGGCGAGCACTCAAGCAAGCGGCAGGCAACCTCTAAAAGCTTTGTGCGCGGCAGGCAGGTGTGCCCGTTTAAAAGATTTTTTCGCAGCACATACTCAAGCCCCGCCGTAATACGCAGCTCGCTTTGTTTATCAAAATCAATGTCCGTCGCTATGTCCTCGGCAGTTTCAAAGCGGAAATCCAACCCCTCCTCGCACAGCACATAGGGGTTTTTCTTTATTGTATCAACCGATTGCGCGCCGAAATGCTTGAAAATATTAAGACACCTGTCAGGCGTTACATTATATTTTGAAAGCATCAGCATAATATCTCTTACGCCGTACTGCTTGTTATATTCTTCTGAAATTGCTTTCGCCTTGGAGAGCGATATTCCTTTTATTGTGGCTAATTCCTGCGGTCGGTTTTGTATAATTTCCAGCGTATCCGTGCCGAATTTTTCCACAATTCTCTGCGCGGTGGCGGGTCCCACACCCCTTACCGCACCTGATGATAAGTACCGCAGCACTGCGGCGGCGTTTTCGGGCGTTTTGCGTTCAAAGCTTTCTGCCTTAAATTGCCTGCCGTAGGTTGGGTGTACAGTGTATTCGCCGTAAAACACGGCGCAATCGCCCTCGGTTAAAAACGGCAGCATACCCACAACGGTAACGGTTTCACCCGGCAGCTTTACATCGGCTACGGTATAGCTGTTACTCTGATTTCTGTATGTAATTCTTTCAACCGTTCCCGAAATTTCCGTAACCCCTGCGGTTACTTCCTCCGCCATAAAAACCTTTCCTCACTCTCGAAGCGGCAAAAATTCAGCCGTTTTTTTCGTTAATTCATCAAGTCCGCAATAAACAACGCCGTATTTTTCCGCGGTTTCCCTGCAGCGTTTGTCATCCTCCTCGCCAAGCCCCGCGTTCACGGCAATTATACGGTCGGCATAGCCGTTGCCGAGCCATATGCGCTGCTCTGCAGCAAAGGCTATCTGCCCCTCGGGATTATCGCTGTTCAGAAAAATAACCGCATAGGTGACGCCTTTTTTGCCCGATGATAAAATTTTCGCCTTTAAGCTATGCAAAAATTCCGCAAGACCCAGCATTGAAAAGCAAATTCCGCCTAAAATAAGTATGTATTTTATCATTTCCCCACCCCACATATTACATTATATGCCGAGGCGGGGAAAATGACAAAATCACCTTATTTACTTAATTTTAACGGTAGTTGTGTATGTGCCTACCTGCCAGATATTATTCTGTACCGACCTTACCGTTACGGTTACGGTATGCTCGCCCGCTTTTTTATCGGATAAATCAACCGTTGCGTAAACATCGGAGTCTTTAAGTTTGGATATAACAGCTTTTGTGCCGCACACCTTAACGTTGCGTATTACCGTATCCGTTGTGGCTTTAAGCCCCGAAGACAGCCCGCTGTAGCGCACGTCTGAAATATTCAGCGTTTTCTCGGTGTAACCCGAGGTATCCACCGTTACGGTGAAGTGCTCTATCGAATCGAGTATTCTTACTCCCTCGGGCAGCTTTGCCGAAACCTCTGCGCGGTTTGAGCCTGCCGATATTGTGGTTATATCTATCGGTGATAGCGTCACCTGCGTTATTTTATCAATCGCTTCGGGCGTGCCGATAACCGTAACGCTGTCGTGATCCACCGTATAGGATATGCTGCTCTTTGATATACCCGACGGCAGCTTTGTAAAGTCGGCTACCACCGGCACCGTCTTCTTCTTCGAAATCGGAACCGTTACCTTTACCGCCGATTCGCTTAATGTAAGGTTCGACTTATCAACGGCGTTTCCGTCTTCATCGAAAAGCTGAATTTCCGCGTCATACGTTGTGCTTTCCGAAAGAGTTTTATTAACTGCTGCGTACGCCACAACCGAGTCAATTTTATTCATAACCGTGCGCGGACCCTTTATTGTTATAGTATCGTTTTCCGTTCCGCTTACAACCGGCGTTTCGGCAACCAGCCCCTCGGTTGCGGCGGCGCCGTCCGCCTTGGCGGTTATGGTAAATTCCTTTGTATCCACATAGTCGAAATAAAGGCTGACCGTAGAGGGGGTTATGGTAACAATATTATAATCGGTAACGGCGGTATTGCGCGCACCGGAAACCTCGAGCTGATATTCGCCCGGCGAGTTGATTGCCGCGGCGGAAGCGTAAACGTAAAAATCGGTCGATTTAAGCGCGCTTACAACATAGCTCGGGCCGTTAATTGTAACGGTAAATTTCTTTTCCGAAACATCCCCTATTATTTCCATATGGTTTTCCGCCGCATAGGTGTTATCAAGGGTTATATTAAGCGGAATATCGGTAAACGTGCGGTCAATATCGGGGTTTTCGTTTATCATAATAACAAGCCAAAATATAAACGCCGTGATTACGGAAAACGGAATTGTAAACCGTTTATTGTAAAGCAGCCGTCTTAAAGAAAAATCAGCGGGAATTTTTATTTTTCGTTTCATTTGATTCTGCCGCTTCCTTTCCTTTGGTTTTTCCGAACGGATTTATGCTTTTAAGCCTTGTCAAGATCGGGCTGCCGCCGTCGTTCTTTTCTTCGGATAAAAGCAGCTCGCCGAGCTTTGCTCTTGCGGAAATCGCGTTGAAATTACGCTCTATCTGACCGTTTGAAACTATCGATATATTTCCCGTTTCTTCGGATACCACAAGCACTACCGCATCGGAATTTTCGGTCATACCAATAGCCGCCCTGTGGCGCGTTCCGAGCTGCGAGGATATATCCTCGCGCTGGGTAAGCGGCAAAATACAGCCTGCGGCGTAAAGCCGCGCGTCTCTTATTATCATAGCGCCGTCGTGCAGCGGAGATTTCGGGAAAAACACGTTGTTTATCATTTGCACCGAAGGGTCGGCGTTTATCACCGTGCCCGTATCGATTATTTCGCCGAGCTGTGTTGACCGCTCAAACACTATAAGCGCGCCGGTTTTGCTTTCCTGCATAATTCCCGCCGCGCGGCTGACCTTATCTATGCAATCCTCAAGCGGCTCGGATTCAAGGGATGACCCGTGCGAACCGACGAATTTCGTATGCCCCACTCTTTCGAGAATACGCCGCAGCTCCGGCTGAAATATAATTGCCACGGCAATTATAATGTAATCCACAAAGCGCGACAGTATCCACTTCATTGTGGTTAAATTCCACCAGTTTGCAACAAGGTAAATTGCAAAAAGTATAACAAGCCCCTTTGCAAGCTGCCCCGCACGCGTTTCACGCAGGAAACCGATAGCCTTGTATATTATATACGCCATAAGCAGTATATCTATAATATCAAACGGTATACGCATACCGGCGACAGCGTAAATTATCTGATTCCAGAACGCATAAATTGCATTGAATATGCTGCTCACCTGTCAACAATCCTTTTCTCACTGATTTCCATATTATTTTATCATAAAACTCATATTCATTCAATAGAAAATTTGCGTTTTTTCAGAATTATTACATATAAAACGCCCCTTACCGCGGTCGGACAACCGCGGTAAGGGGCAAATATCAATTTATATTACATTTCAGCAAGGTTAGCTTTAAGGTTTTCAAGCTGTTCTTTCAGCTCGTGCGGCAGCTTATCGCCGAACTTCTTGTAGTGTTCTTCGATTTCGGCAGCCTCTTTCTCCCAAACGTCCTTGTCAACCTTCAATATGCTCTTTAAGGTATCCATATCCATATCAAGGTCGGTAAGGTCAATGTCTTCCGGCTTCGGAATATAGCCGATAGCGGTTTCGGTAGCGTCTGCCTTGCCCTCGCAGCGGTCGATTATCCAGTTAAGGACGCGCATATTGTCGCCGAAGCCCGGCCATACAAAGTTGCCCTCGTCGTCGGTGCGGAACCAGTTAACGTTGAATATCTTCGGAGCCTTATCGCCGAGCTTAGCGCCCATATCAAGCCAGTGCTGGAAGTAATCTCCCATATTGTAGCCGCAGAAAGGCAGCATAGCCATCGGGTCGCGGCGAACAACGCCTACTGCACCCGCAGCCGCAGCTGTGGTTTCTGACGCCATGGTGGAGCCTACGAACACGCCGTTGACCCAATCCTTCGATTGATATACCAGCGGGGCGCACTTAGCGCGGCGGCCGCCGAATATAATAGCGGAAATCGGAACGCCTGCGCCCTTATCAAATTCATCGGAAATGCAGGGGCAGTTCTTGGCAGGTGCCGTAAATCTTGAGTTCGGGTGAGCGGCATAGGTGCTCTTATCGTGCTTATCGAACTTAGAAGCGTCCCACTTATTGCCCTTCCAGTCAATGCAGTTCTGCGGCAGGTCCTTATTAAGACCTTCCCACCAAACCGTGTTATCGTCAAGGTTCAAAGCAACGTTTGTGAAAATTGTGTTCTTCTTTGTGCTTTCAAGCGCATTGAAGTTTGAGTGAGCATTGGTGCCGGGCGCTACGCCGAAGAAGCCGTTTTCGGGGTTGATAGCGTAAAGACGTCCGTCCTCGCCTATCTTCATCCAGGAAATATCGTCGCCGACTGTCCAGATCTTATAGCCCTTATCGCGCAGATATTTCGGCGGGATAAGCATTGCAAGGTTTGTTTTACCGCAAGCCGACGGGAAAGCGGCGGCAACATATTTAATTTCGCCTTTAGGATTCTGGAGACCCAAAATGAGCATATGCTCAGCCATCCAGCCCTCTTTCCAGCCCTGGTAAGAAGCTATGCGGAGCGCAAAGCACTTTTTGCCGAGAAGAACGTTTCCGCCGTAAGCGGAGTTGACCGAGATAATGGTGTTATCCTCGGGGAACTGGCAGATATAGCGCTTTTCGGGGTCAATATCGCAGGATGCGTGGAGACCGCGAACCCAGTCGTTTGAGTCGCCCAAAACGTCAAGCACTTTCTGACCTACGCGGGTCATAATAGCCATATTGAGAACAACGTACTTAGAATCGGTAACCTCAATACCCACCTTAGCAAGCGGAGAGCCTATCGGACCCATTGAGAACGGGATTATATACATTGTTCTGCCCTTGTAAGAGCCGCGGGCAATATTGTAAAGACGGTCATACATTTCCTGCGGGTCGCACCAGTTGTTGGTGGGGCCTGCGTTTTCCTTTGTTTTGGAGCAGATGAAGGTTCTGTCCTCAACGCGGGCAACGTCGTTCTGGCGGGTCCTGTGCAGGTAGCAGCCCGGCAGCTTTTCTTCATTGAGCTTTATCATTTCGCCGCTCTCAACAGCTTCCTTACGGATGCCCTCGAGCTGCTCCTCGCTGCCGTCTATCCAGACGACCTTATCGGGGCTGACAAGCTCTTTGACTTCGTCAAGCCATTTCAAAACCGTTTTGTTGTTGGTCATAATTATATCCCCTTTTCGTAAAGTAAAACTTTCGTCAGCCTATATTATAAGCGATTATTTTTCCAAATTCAATAAGATTGTAAAAAAATTAACAATATTTTAATTTTTCACCTGATTTTTGCTTTTAAACCCCGCCGTATATGTAAATAATATTGACATAAAGTAAAAAAAGCTTTAAAATAATTACAAACGATTTTAAGGGATGAAGCATATGAAAGACGGTTTTATAAAAGTCGCGGCGGGCGTTCCGCGCTGCACCGTGGCGGACGTGGCTGCCAACACTGCCGAAATAAAGGCGCTTATTGATAAAGCAAACGCGCAAAAAATAAATCTTTTGGCTCTGCCCGAGCTGTGCGTTACGGCATACACCTGCGGCGACCTTTTCTTTTCGCAGGCGCTGCTTACAGCCGCCGAAAAAGCGCTTGCCGAAATTTGCGAATACACCGCAGGAAAATACCCGATTATAATAGTCGGCGTTCCGCTTTTGTACCGTTCAAAGCTTTACAACTGCGCTGCCGTTTTGCAGGGCGGCAAAATTCTCGGCGTTGTTCCCAAAACATATATGCCGAATTACGCCGAGTTTTACGAGCAGCGGCAGTTTTCTTCTGGCAGAGAGGTTGAAAAAAACGCCGAAATAAATATTTGCGGCGTTTCCGCTCCGTTCGGCACAGGTCTTGTATTTGCACATTCCGAAATGCCCGAGTATACATTCGGCGTTGAAATATGCGAGGATATTTGGGCGGCGGCGCAGCCTGCCGAAAGGCTCTGCCGCGGCGGCGCGCACATAATGATAAACCCCTCCGCCTCAAACGAGGTTATAGGCAAAGCCGCATATCGCCGCACCCTTGTGCTTTCCACCTCCGCAAGGCTTTTGTGCGGGTATATTTATGTTTCTTCCGGCAGCGGCGAGTCAACGCAGGATTTGGTTTATTCGGGGCACTGCATTATTGCCGAAAACGGCACCTCGCTTGCCGAAAACAAGCCCTTTGAGGAAAAGGAGCTTACAGTTACCGAAATTGACGTTAAAAAGTTAGCTTACGAGCGGCATAAAAACACAAGCTTTGAGCCTTTGGCAGACATTACGTTTATAAAATTCGGGCAGGAAATTCAAGAAACCGAAATTACGCGGCAAATTGATAAAGCACCATTTGTGCCGTCGGATAAAGCGGCATTAAGCTCCCGCGCCGAGGCGATTTTGCGCATACAGTCCTACGGGCTTAAAAAGCGCCTTGAGCACACCCGCGCCAAAACCGCGGTTATAGGCGTTTCGGGCGGGCTTGACAGTACTCTTGCGCTGCTTGTTACAGTGCGGGCTATGAAATTATTAAACCGCCCACTATCGGATATTTGCGCCGTTACAATGCCGGGCTTCGGCACAACCAAGCGCACACACTCAAATTCAGAAACCCTCTGCTCGCTTTTGGGCGTTACATTTAAAGAGGTTAATATAACCGCCGCAGTTAATCAGCATTTTAAGGATATTGAGCAAGACCCCCGGTGTCTTGACGTAACCTACGAAAATTCGCAGGCGCGCGAGCGCACGCAGGTGCTTATGGATATTGCGAATAAATCGGGTGGAATGGTTATAGGCACGGGCGATTTATCTGAACTGGCTCTCGGCTGGGCTACCTATAACGGCGACCATATGTCTATGTACGCCGTAAATTCTTCCGTTCCCAAAACGCTTGTGCGGTATTTGGTGCGTTACGAGGCAGAGTGTGCCGGCGGAGATACTCAAAAGGTGCTTGAGGATATTCTTGCCACGCCCGTTTCCCCCGAGCTTTTACCGGCGGATAAAAACGGCGAAATAGCGCAAAAGACCGAGGATTTGGTAGGTCCCTACGAGCTGCACGACTTCTTCCTTTACCATATGCTGCGTTTCGGCGAAACGCCCGCTAAAATCTACCGCTTAGCGCTTATCGCGTTTGACGGCGTTTACAGCGGCGATATAATTATGCACTGGCTTAAAATCTTTATACGCCGCTTTTTCTCGCAGCAGTTTAAGCGCTCCTGCATACCCGACGGTCCTAAGGTCGGCTCTGTAACCCTCTCCCCCCGCGGAGACTGGCGTATGCCGTCGGACGCATCCGCCGCACTTTGGCTTGCGGAGCTTGAAGAAATAGAATAATTTTAAAAACAGAAAACCTGTTGCTGTCGGTTTTAACGACGGCAACAGGTTTTTATATAATTTTAAATATCACAGTCTTGTTTAATCTTTTCAACCACATTTCCGAAAGAATCTTCAAAAAGCTCATCTCTTTTAAAAATCAAAGAATAAATTTTGTTTTCTTCAATTAACCTGCAAAGCCGCTTTAGCATTAAAATATAACTGTCGTAATCAGGCTTAATTAAATCACATGCTTTAATTAAATACTCTTTTTTAAACTGATAATCGTTATAGCCGTCATTTATTATTTTCACTATATAATTGACCGCGCCGCCTATACCGGGCAAATCGTTATTGTTAGTTTCGCAATTTCGCGGTTCCTCCGCAATTTTTATGTGCAATAATAAATGCTCCAATAAATTACAGTATACCAATCTGTCGGCTTTTTGATAATCATAAGAATACATTGCGGCAAACCTTTCGTTTGAAAGCATAATCGCCTTATCCTCATCTATATGGTGGCAGAAAAGTCCCTCTTTGGTTCTTGAAATTTTCGTATTTTTACTTCTACTGCTTTCATTGGCAAAATAATCGCCGGGAACAGCACCGTATTTTTCTTTAAGCTGTTCAACAATCTGATTATATTTAATTTCCATGAGTTTATTGTAATACTCGGCATTTCCGGCAGGTATCTGCGTTTTCGTGCCGTTTTTGGCGTTTATACGCTCAATTTCATCCGTTATTATGCTGTTTAGTGTTCCGTCATCCACTTCAAAGCTTTGCTGAGCCGCAACGGATTTATCTGCAAAGGCATTAAAGATAGACTGCTTTTCTTCAAGCAATTTAGTTATGCGCTCATCAACCGTATTTTCGCATAAAAGTCTGTATACCAAAACATTCCTTGTCTGTCCCATTCTGTAAGCCCTTGATATAGCCTGATTTTCAATAGACGGCTTTAGCTGCGGCTCACAAATAACAATAACGCTTGCCGATTGAATATTAAGTCCCGTACCGCCTGACTGTATTTGAGCTACCAAAACGCTACCCGCCGGCGCCTTGTCAAATTCATCTATTATTTCCTGTCGGTGAGCGGGATTAACCGAACCGTTCAGTACCCTGCCGCACCTGTTTCCCAAAGACAAAGAGACTCGGTTCAAAGTATCCAAAAAGAAAGAAAATACTATAACCTTTCGCCCGTCAGATTCGGCTTCTTCTACGATTTCCTTTAAGCGCTCGGCTTTTGATGAGTAATTGAGATCATCTACATTCCACGAAACACGCCGCGATTCCGCAAAATTCCTGTTCAATACCGCGTCTTCGTATATTTTTTCTTCTTTGCCCCTAAGCGTGCACCATTCCTTACTCTCTATAAGCTCCGGCAATTCAGTTAAAACATCTTCCCTTTTTCTTCTGTAATATACCGCCGCAATTTTATTCCTGAACTCGCCTGCCGATGACATAAATGCAATTTTTTTAGCTTGATCCGCAATTACGGGATTGAGCATATAAATCAGCGAAATCATTTCATCAACCTTGTTTTCAAGTGCAGTGCCTGTCATAAACAGCGCTCTTTCAGCGTGCCTGCAAAGGTTTTGCGTATTTACAGTCCGCTTTGCCGTAGGGTTTTTAATATAATGTGCTTCATCCACAACCATCAAAGAAAACATAAAATTATCATCTAAGTCAAATGAATTTACGGTTTCAAAGGTTGTTACGCCCACTCCGCCTGTTTTTTCCCACGCAGAAAACGCGCTTTGACGGTCGTTTCCGTGAATTTTTGTTACTTTTAAAAGGCTGTGTTTGGCAATTTCTCTGCACCAATTTGTAAGTACACTTGCAGGACATACAACCATAAAATGTGTAGCTCCGGTATTTCTTAGCGAAACCATTACGGCAATTGCCTGTATTGTTTTTCCGAGACCCATTTCATCGCCCAAAAGCACCTTGCCCTGATGCAATATATATTTTACTCCCCACTCCTGATAGCGCCTCAGGGTACACAACAGTCCGTCCGGGAAAAAACATTCCTCCTGCACCTTAATTGCAAGATCCTCCGGCAAGCCGTAAAGCGTATCGCTGTTTCCCAATAGTCCGGGAGCTATTTCCTCCAGAACATTATAAAATTCAATACTTTTTGTCGAAAAGCTTTCCCAAACTTCATCAGCTGAAACCGCTTTAATACCGCCGAATTTCGTTAAGGTGTCATTTGCAATATGAAAATATTCATTGTTTGAAAACTCTTTCAAATAATCATATGCTGAAATCGCTCCTGATTTATTGGATTTTGAGGTAAAAAGCCATACTAATGCGTTTGCCGCCGGTTTCAAGTAATTCGTCTGCTTGGTTATATTTCTCTTATTTTCCGATAAAAGCTCTTTGCATTTTTCTATATAGGGCAAGCTGTTTTTATAAATAAAAATACTTTTTATAAGCGCTGTTGATTTGCTGTTTTTATCATCGGCACTTATTTTTATTTTAACCTGTTTTAGAGCCTCATTTGCAATATTATTTGCAATTCTCTTTATATTGTATGCGGTATCTGCCCCTATTCCGCGAACAGCAGCAATATTATATACCGTAGCGGCATAAACATCAGCCACGGTATTGTAATTGTATTCCTTCAGAGCCTTTATTCTTATTCCCTTTTTGTCTCTGTTGATTTCATCTACAGGAACAGTCCTTAATGTTTTCAAAAGTTCTTCTGTTGCCAACCCGTCAGCATTGCTTTTAACAGTATTTTTTAATGCATCAGCAGCGGAACTTATATTCTGTAACTTTTTTATCAGCGACAAATGTTCTTCAATTAAATTTTTAGCTTCCCTCGCTGAAAATTCCTTTTTAGGCATTTTTATTCCTCTTTACTTAATTCCTTTTTATGTAATTCATAGTCGCTGCCCAGCCTATTGCGTTCGCCTGCCTGTCGGCGGCGTCTCTTATAGCCGCAATTCTTTCTTCCTCAAGCTCGCGGGCTTTAAGCTTATCGTAGCTGTCTATCGCCTGTTTTAAATCATAATCCGAGGTTGACATAATATCGTATATGTATTGCAGTGATTTCCTGTTTCGGTATTGCAGCGGTACGGGCTTTTCTGTTTCATAAAGCGCGGCAAGCTCTTTTTGCATTGACTGAATTTCATTTCCAAGTGTTTCAAGTTCAATATCGTATTCTGTTTTTTCCGGTGTATTTGTTTCCGGATTAACCCGATTAGTTTTATTACTACACAAAACAAGAGCAATAATCAATATTATTGCAGGTACTAAGACAGCACCAACAAAAAACATTATAAATATTGTGACATTATCTATTGTTTCCTCTAACGCTCCAATAAGTATAACTGTAATAAAAAACGAAATCAATGCCAAAAAAAGAACCGCCATTCCTCTGATTTTTCTTTCCGGTTCGTCTTTTTCGTTATTACTTAGTCTATTATCATCAAGCTCGGTATATTTTAATATTGAATTTATTATATTATTTTCAAGTTCAAGTGCCTTTTTAATATTTTCAATTTGAATTTTTCTCTCCATTACTATTCCCCTCAATCAATTGAATATCTGAGCAGCCAAAGCCCGCCGGATATTGAACGAACGCTATCGCAAAACGGATAAAACTGTACCTTTATAGTTCCCAAGCCGTATTCAAAGGTCATTTTATTATCCTTAATTTTAAATTGCGGATACCGCTTGTTCCAGTTTTCGCGCCTGTTTGTTTCAACCGAGGTATACTCGCGCCAAAAACAATTAACAGCGTTATCGAATGTTGAACGCAGCATACATTTTCCCCTTTCCGCTTTAATTTTTTACACATACAAATATCAAAAGGTATACCTTTTGAACTCCTGCTTTTGTACGGTGATGAAAAGAAAAAACCTGTCGCAGCGCTTTAAACGCAACGGCAGGTTTTTAATTTATTCGGTATTATCAGTCTTTCTTAAAGAAATTGATTACGTCGCTGTAGCTCTCGTCGTCATCGGCAGAGGTATTCCCGAGGAGAGAAGCCAAGTCATTGTTCTTTTCCTCTTTCTTATCGTCGCCGAGACCTGTTGCAACAACAGTAACGCGGATAGTATCTTCCAGAGTATCGTCAAGCTGAGCACCCCAGATAATGGTAGCGTCCGGGTGAGCCATATCGGAAATGATGGAAGAAGCAAGCTCAACCTCTTCAAGACCGATATCATCGGAACCGGTAATGCTGATGATTACGCCGCGCGCATTTTCCATAGAGGTTTCGATAAGCGGGCTGCTGATAGCTGCGCGCGCTGCCTGCTCTGCCTTATCGCGGCCGGTAGCAACGCCAACGCCCATGTGAGCATAGCCTGCGTCTGACATAATGGACTTAACGTCGGCAAAGTCAAGGTTGACAAGCGCGGTAACGTTAATAAGCTCGGAAATGCTCTGAACGCCCTGACGGAGAACGTCATCGGCAATATCAAATGCATTCTTAAATGTAATCTTCTGCTCGGAAACGAATTTAAGGCGCTCATTCGGGATAACTACCAAGCTGTCAACACATTCCCTTAAAGCGGCAATGCCCGATTCAGCCTGGGTCATACGCTTTTTGCCCTCAAAGCCGAAAGGCTTTGTAACAATACCTACGGTCAGTATTCCAAGCTCCTTAGCAATAGAAGCCACAACGGGAGCAGCGCCTGTGCCTGTTCCGCCGCCCATACCTGCGGTTATGAAAATCATATCGGCAGTACGAATAGCCGCGGTAATTTCATCGCGTGATTCCTCCGCAGCGGCTCTGCCATTATCGGGGTTGCCGCCCGCGCCCATACCCGATGTGGTTTTTTCACCTATCTGAATTTTCTGATTGGCTTTTGATTTAATAAGAGCGGCTTTATCGGTATTGATAGCGATAAACTCAACGCCGCGAACGCCTGCGTCTACCATGCGGTTAACTGCGTTTCCGCCGCCGCCGCCTACACCTACAACTTTAATTTGAACTACGTTCTCTTGATCTTCTGCTACTTCAAATGGCATTTTAAATTCCTCCGTATTTATGTAAATTGGATATTATACTTACTCACTTAAAGATAATAACATATCTTTTTTCAAATTTCAACACTTTTTATTACATTCCTGTAATTTTTTTTAATTTGTTCAAATTTCGCGACTTTATCCGCCCGAATTTGCCGAAACAAAACTCCCCTCGGTGTTTGTGGGCGTCCACATACTGAGATTTATTTTGCCTGTGGCTGTCGGCTCCATATTCTTTATCATTCCGGCAAGGTGCGCAAATTTTTTATCGGTATAATTCGACGTGCCGAGATTAACGGTAAATCTGCCGTCAATACCCACGGTAATGGCAAGCTCGTCCGTAATGTCAATTTTAGTAATTTTAAGTCCCGTTTTTTCGGCGCCTGCAAATATCTCGTTTAGGGTACTCTCGGTTTTTTCTTTGGCAAAGGTAAGCTTTTGCCCGACCTTTAAGGTAAGCCCGCCGGCGCTGATTTCGGGTATTCCCTCGGGCTTTTCGGAAAGTGCTGAAAGCACCCGCCCCGATTTACTCACGGGGTAATATTTATCCCCCGATAAATAGCAGACGTATTCCGCCGCGTCGGTCACCTTTATTGTAAATGTTCCCGGCAGCCTGCGTTTTACGGTTATTTTTTCTATGTACGGCAGTTTAGTTTTTAGCTTTTCATCGTTTACCGAGGAAACAAAAAGGTTATCGCCCTTTTTTATGCCCGTAGCGGCTATTATTTGCTCAGCCGAATATTTACTGCTGCCGGAGGCGGAAATACTTTCTATTTTGAAGAAAACCGTAAGCGAGAGTATTACCCCTACTCCGACAGCCAAAACAAACAGTAAAACAAGAAAAATTTTAATTCTGCGCCGACGTATTTTCCGTTGCCGCGCTTTTCTTTTTCTCAGAAATTCATCGTCCCTGTTATTGGTATTCAAAAAAATTTCACCTCTTATAGCTTATATCCGCCCCGAGTGATGACAAACGCTCGGTAATTTTTTCATAGCCGCGCTCAATGTGGTGCATATCCCCTATTTCGGACGTTCCGTTTGCTTTAAGCGCCGCTATTACAAGCGCCGCGCCCCCGCGCAGATCGGTGGCTCTGGCGCGCGCGCCCGAAAGCTCGTTCACACCCTCTATGACTGCCGCCTTGCCTTCGGTTTTGATTTTTGTGCCGAAACGGTTTAATTCATCTATATATCTGTAACGGTTTTCAAAAATATTTTCCACGAAGACCGAGGTGCCGTCCGCCACCGCAAGCATTGCAACGGCGATAGGTCCTGCGTCGGTGGGAAAACCGGGGTAAACAAGACTTCTGAGCGTGGGTATTCTTTTAAGGCGCTCGGGGGATATAAGGCGAAGGCTTTTGCCGTTTACCGAAATATCGCACCCGCACTCGCGAAAGCTCCACAAAAGCGATACCATATGCGGAGGCATAACGTTTTCAAGCTCTATTTTTCCGCCCGTTACCGCAGCGCACGCCATATATGTGGCGGCTACTATGCGGTCGGGTATTATTGTATGCTCTGTACCGCCGAGCCGCTTTACGCCCTCTATCCTCACGGTATCTGACCCGCAGCCGCAAATTCTGGCGCCTGCGCTGTTTAAAAAATCGGCAAGGTCGCTTATCTCGGGCTCCTTTGCGGCGTTGTGAATAACTGTAGTGCCCTCTGCCGTGGCGGCAGCGAGAATTATATTTTCGGTAGCCCCAACGCTTGGAAAGCCCAAATGTATTTCGGCGCCGCGCAAGCCGTTTTCGGCGGTGCAGTTTAAGTAGCCGTGCTCCTCGGTTATTGTAACGCCCATTCTTTCAAGCGCCGACAGGTGCAAATCGATAGGTCGCGGACCCAGCTCACACCCGCCCGGGCTGCTTATTACCGCCTTGCCCATTCTGCCGATAACCGCGCCGAGAAAAACTACCGACGAGCGCATTTCGCGCATAAGGCTATCGGGAATATCGTGCTCGGAAACGCCCGAGCTGTCAATAATAACGGTGTTTTCTTCCCGTCTGCATTTACAGCCCAAATGCTCAAGAATTTTAAGCGAGGTTTCAACGTCCGACAGCAGCGGGCAGTTATGTACTACGCTTTCCCCGCCGCAGAGCACCGTGCCCGCAAGCACCGGCAAAACGCTGTTTTTCGCACCCTGAACGCTCACCCTGCCGGAAAGCCTTTTTCCGCCGTTTATTATTATTTCTGACATCCCGTCACCCTCTCGCAATAAAAACTGTTCTCACAGTTCATACTATGCGAAAGTGCGAAAAGTGTCACGCTTCGGTGTATAGGCTGACGAGAGCCGAACTTATTACGGTTTCGTTCGCGCTCATTTTTGTACGGTATATAAACTCATTAAAACCTCATAAATTCGCTTGTTTGCGTCGGGAATTGCGTGTTTACGCGCGGCGTCTCCCATTTTTTCAAGCAGCGGCTTGTTGCATATAAGCCCCTCAACCGCTTTAATAAGGCTTTCGCCGTTTAGATCCTTTTCCTCAAGCAGCTGTGCCGCGCCCGCCTTTTTAAGGGTCATTGCGTTGTGGTACTGGTGATTTTCGGCAACATATGGCGAGGGTATCAGCACCGAGGGCTTTCCGCAGCAGCAAAGCTCGCTTAAGGTTATAGCCCCCGCACGGCAGATAACAAGGTCAGCCGCCGCCATACAAACGTCCATATTGTTTATATACTCGCGAACGTCGGTATACTCGGAAAGTTTTGTATCGCTGAGCGCGTCAAGCATTGTTTTATAGCCCGCGCTGCCTGCGGCGTGTATATGGTAAAAATCACCCGTAGAGCCTAATTGCTTTATAAGCTCAGTTACCGCCTCGTTTATGCGGCGCGCGCCCAGCGACCCGCCGAACGATAAAAGCAGGGGCTTATCCCCTATGCCGAGCCTTGCGCGGGCTTCTTCCCTGCTCATTTTAAGCAGCTCGCCGCGCACGGGGTTGCCTGTTATAACAGGGCTTTTGCCGCATTTTAAGTATTTTTCCGCCTCGGGCATTGCAAGCATTACTCGGTCGGCCTTCGGCGCCAACATTTTGGTTGTAACGCCGGGGTATGCGTTTTGCTCGTGAATGGCGGTTTTAAAGCCTAAACGCTGCGCCTCTTTAAGCACGGGGCCGCTCACATAGCCGCCCGTGCCCACAACCAAATCGGGCTGCAGCTGCCTTAAAAGTTTTTTGGAGTCGATAGAAGCCGTTACCGCAAGCCTTGCCGCCCTGATATTTTTAACCGCGCTTTTAAGGGAAATTTTGCGCTGAAAGCCTGCAACCTCTATTGTATGAAAGTCATACCCCGCCGCCGGCACAAGTTTTGATTCGAGCTTTTCGGCAGTGCCGATATATGATATTTCCGCGTCGGGGTGGCGCTCCTTAATATAACCCGCAACCGCAAGCGCGGGATTTATATGTCCCGCGGTGCCGCCGCCCGCAAACAGTATTTTCACATTTACTTCCCCCTAAAAATTCAAGACTTTTCTATATTTGCGCTGCGCGAAACCGAAAGCACAATGCCCATTTCGGCAAGCAATATTAAAAGCGATGTTCCGCCGTAGCTGAAAAACGGAAGGCTGATGCCCGTGTTCGGTATGGTATTGGTAACAACCCATATATTGAGCATTGCCTGCAAGCCCACCTGAAAAGTAAGCCCCAGCGCCAAAAGCGAACCGAATTTATCCTGCGCGCGCATGGCTATTGTAAACCCGCGCCACACAAGCAGGCAGAAAAGAATTATTATAATAACCGCGCCTATAAGCCCCAATTCCTCGCATACTATGGCGAAAATAAAATCGTTGTGCGGTTCGGGCAGCCATAAATATTTTTGCCTTGACTGACCTATTCCGCGCCCCAATATTCCGCCCGAGCCTATTGCAAGCAGCGACTGTATGGTCTGAAATCCCTTGCCTGTCGCATCCGCCCATGGATCGCGCCAGTATTTTATACGGTCGGAGCCATAGCCTATAATGCCTGTTACAACGGCTAAAACGCCGCCGCCCACGCCGAGTGCCGCGCCGCCTATAATATAGCGTTTGGGCAGCCCGCCTACGATAAGCAGCACTATACCTATTGTAAAAATAAGCACGGTTGCCGAAAGGTGGGGTTCAAGCACCACAAGCCCGCAGGTAAGACCTAAAAGCACCACAAGGAAAAATATAAATTTAAAGCTTTTCATTTGCTTTGCATTGCCCGCAATAAGCGAGGAAAAAAGCAGTATAATTGCAAATTTCGCAACCTCCGAGGGCTGAAAGTTTACTGGACCTAAAACTATCCACCGCTTAACGTCCATACCCTTTACCATTGGCGGAATTACCAGCAGCACCGCCAGCATACCTATTGCAAGAACGTAGGTTATCCATGCAAATCTGCGCCAGAAATGATAATCGATTTTTGAAATAAGCAGCATAAGCGCAACGCCCGCCGCGGCAAACGCTGCCTGGCGGGTTATGAACTTATAGCTGTTGCCGTAATATTCGTAGGAATAGGCGTAGCTTGCCGAAAACAGCATTACAAGCCCGGTTGTAAGCAATATTAAAACAAAGGATAAAAAGGTTAAATCAAGCCTTTTACCCGCCTCGGGCTTTTTTTTAGCTGCCGCCATTCTTTATTCCTCCTGAATTACTTATTAAAAATTATGGGTAGCAGCGCAAGCAAACAGCCGAGCGCCGCAACGCTTGAAAACACAAGGACGATTTTTTGCTCGGACCAGCCGCACATTTCAAAATGATGGTGTAAGGGAGCCATTTTGAAAAGGCGCTTTTTGGTGCGCTTGTAATGCGCAACCTGCAAAATATCCGAAAGTGCCTCGGCAAAGTAGGTTATTCCCGCAAGCAGCAAAAGCACAGGTCTTTCCGTGCCGAAGGAAATTGCAACCACCATTCCGCCCAAAAACATTGAGCCGGTATCGCCCATAAACACCTTTGCGGGCTTTGCGTTCCACACAATAAAGCCGCAGCAGGCGCCCGCCAGCGCCGCAGACAAAGCGTTAATGCCAAACTGATAAAGAAAGCCCGAAGCCAGCATAAACGCACAGGCTACAACGAGAGTAACAGAAGAAGCCAGCCCGTCAATTCCGTCGGTCAAATTCACGGCGTTTGTAAAGCCGTAAATGAACATAAGCGCTATTGGCCAGAAAAGAAGACCAGCACCTTTTACTATATTTATATCGCCTATAAAGGGTATTGTGGTAGTTTTCATTCCCGAAAGACAAAGCGAAACCAAATACGCAGCGGCAACAAGCAGCTGTAAAAATGTCTTCTGCCTCGCGGTAAGCCCCAAATTGCGCTTTTTAACTACCTTGATATAGTCATCCATAAACCCTATGGCGGACATTCCCAGCGCTAAAAATATACCCGAAAGGAAGACGGATAAGCGGTAGCTGTCGTGCAGCTCCGAGGCAAAGCGCCCCGAAATTGCCGCCGAATAACCGAATGCAACCAAAAGTGATAAAAGCACGCCGGCGATTATCATAACCCCGCCCATTGTGGGTGTGCCTTGTTTGCCCTTGTGCCACTTGGGGCCTATATCCAATATAGTTTGCCCGAATTTCAGCTTTTTTAAATACGGAATTACAAAATATCCCGATCCCGCCGTTACCGCAAATGCAACCGCCGCAGCTATAACAGATGTTAAATCTTTCATTTTTCCCCGTCTCCGCCTGTTATTATTTTAAATTTTTAAGTGCCTCTGCCACAACCTCGCGCTCGTCAAGGTGAATAGTACCGTCTTTCAGTATCTGGTAGGTCTCGTGCCCCTTGCCCGCAAGCACTATTATATCCCCCGGCTGAGCTATTGAAACCGCGTATTTAATAGCCTCAATTCGGTTTTCTATTACCTTATAGGGGGTTCTGCTGTCGCGCATACCCACAAGTATATCGTCAATTATCGCGCGTGGGTCTTCGCTGCGCGGGTTATCGCTTGTAACTATAACGTAATCGGCAAAATGCTCGGCTATGCTGCCCATAATGGGGCGCTTGGTTTTATCTCTGTCTCCCCCGCAGCCGAATACCGCAATAAGCCTATTTTTTTCACACTCGCGGAAAGTGGAAAGTATGTTTTTAAGTCCGTCGGGCGTGTGTGCGTAATCTATTATAATATGGAAATCTCTGCCCGTTGGTACGGTTTCCGCCCTACCCTTAACGCCGTTCATCTCGGCTAAAGCCGCCGCCACAGTAGTAATAGGTATACCTATTTCCACCGCGCAAACCGCGGCGCAAAGCGAATTGTAAACCGTAAAGCGCCCGCCCGTATTAACCTTTATGTGGCTGATAATGCTGTCGCTTAAAAACTCGTACTCAACCGAGGTAGGCTTGAAGTTTATGCCCTTTGCGCTGTATGTGGAGTTATCGCCTGTTGAGTACGTTACAACCTTGCAGTCAAGGTACTTTATAATTTCATCGGCGTAGCTGTCGTCCTTATTTATAACTGCCGTTTTGCACATTTTAAAAAGCTTTTTCTTAGCCGCAAGATAATTTTCCATTGTTTTATGGTAATCCAAATGATCCTGCGTTAAATTGGTAAACATTGCCGCGTCAAAATTCAGCCTGTAAACGCGACACTGGTCAAGTGCGTGGGAGGATACCTCCATTATAACATATGTGCAGCCCTTGGCTTTCATAAGCGCAAAAAGCGAATTAAGCTCGTAGGCGTTGGGCGTTGTGTTGTGCGCCGCTATTATTTCATCGCCTATCATATTCTGTATTGTGCCTATAAGTCCTACCTTATACCCCGCTTTTTCAAGTATACATTTGAGCATATATGTTACCGAGGTCTTGCCGTTTGTACCCGTAACGCCGAGCAGGTGCAGGCTGTCGGCAGGGTTCCCGAACCACTTTGCGCATATATCGGCATATGCCGCGTGGGTGTTTTCCACCAAAATCTGATTTTTCTCACCCGTATCGCGCTCGGCTACAACCGCCGCCGCGCCGTTTTTTACCGCCTGGGCGGCGTATTCGTGACCGTCGGACGCAGCGCCATTTATGCAAACAAACAGATACCCCGGCTTTACCTGCCTTGAATCGCAGGTAATGCCCGTAATTTCCGTATTTGCTATATTCCCGTTTACTTCTGTCAGATATTTAAGCTTCATTTTTTCTCCTATCCGTCAACTACGTTGTCATCGCTGAAATATACTGTTATAACCGTGCCGGCGTCAACCTCCTTGCCCGCCTCCACGCTTTGCTTGTAAGCCTTTAAGCCGCCCGTGCTTGTGTTGCCCGAGAACTCAACGTTAACGCCCGCTCTTGCGGCCGCGGCGTTTACCTCGGTAGCGCCGAGCCCCTTAAAGTTCGGCACGGTGGCTTTTGTTACCGCTGCCCCGTCCTCGGTGTAAAGTATAACCACACCGCCGGATATTACCTTGCTGCCGGCAGCAGGCAGCTGCCTTACAACCTTTTCGCCGTTACCCACAACCTTATATTCAAGCTTTTGGGTGGTAATTTTACCCTTTGCATCTGCAATAGCGCTGCCCACCGTATCGGGCACGGTAATGGCAAGCTTTTGCAGCTGTTCCTCGGTGTAGCTCGGTTCAAAGCCGAGATAAGGCAGAATATCCGCCATTATCTTTGAGTTTACAGGCGCCGAAATAGCGCCGCCGTAATACTTATCGCCCTTTGGCTCATCAAGCATTACAAAAACCGCTATTTCGGGTTTTTCTATCGGGGCTACGGTGGCGCAGGAGCCTATATACAGCCGCTTATCGCCCGTTTGCAGTATTTTTGAAACCTTTTGCGATGTTCCTGTTTTAGCGCCGATATTATAGCCCGCAACAAGCGAGTTTTTAGCGCCGTTTTCGGAAACAAAGTTTAAAAGCTCGCGCATTGTGGCTGAGGTGCTTTCGGAAATTACCTGCCGCTTTGTTGAAGATGCAACCGTCTTTTTTACCTTATTGTTTTCATCGAGTATTTTTTCAACCATATGCGGCTGAACAAGATACCCGCCGTTCACCGTTGCGGAAATAGCGCAGATAAGCTGCATGGGCGTTACGTTGAAGGTCTGACCGAATGAAGAGGACGCAAGCTCAACGGGGCCCATTTTTTCTTCCTTATGGTAAGTAGAAGAGGCTTCGCCCGGTAAATCAATTCCGGTCTTTTCGGTAAAGCCGAAAGCCTTGAAATATTTGGAAAAGGTATTTACCCCCACAAGCTGACCTATTGTTATAAACGCAGGGTTGCAGGAGTTTGCAATTGCCTGCATAAGGTTCTGCGAGCCGTGACCGCTGGTTTTGTGGCAGTGGTACGCCTGCCCCGCCACCGTTGCGTGACCGTTGCAGAAAAAACTTGAATTTTTATTTACAAGGTTTTCTTCAAGCGCTATTGCCGCCGTAACCGCCTTAAAAACAGAGCCCGGCTCGTAGGTATCCGAAACCGCTTTGTTTCGCCACTGGCGGTTTAAAAGCTCGCTTTGCACCTTTTTCTTTTCTTCGTCGCCCTCGGTTTCGTCAACCTTTTTTTGGTCAGCGGCAGAAAGAGTAAACGGTGCGTTCGGGTCAAAATCGCCCTTGACCGACATTGCAAGTATCGCGCCGGTATTAACATTCATAACAACCGCCGCGCCGCGCTCGGCAATTTGGTTTTCTTCTATTGCTGCCTCAAGGTATTTATCCGCCGTGTACTGAACGTAGTTATCAAGCGTTAAAACAAGCGAGCCGCCCTTTACCGCGTTTTCCACCTTTTCGTAGGAAAACGGCATATTTGTTCCCGCTGCATTTTTTGCCGCAACCACACGCCCCGCGGTGCCCGTAAGCTCGTTATCGTAGTAGCTTTCAAGCCCTGAAAGTCCCTGATCGTCCGACCCTACAAAGCCTAAAACCACCGACGCTAAGTTGCCGTTCGGGTAATACCTTTTTGTGGTGGAGTCAAGCCCTATATACTGCGAAAGCTCCAAATCCTTATTATCGAGTATAAACTTCCGCACCTTATCGGCAGCGGTTTTTTCAATTTTCTTTTTAACGATAACATAGTAGGATTTCTTACCCGTATAATCATACACCGTATCGTAATCCATTTCAAGTATTTCAGAGAGCCCCTCGGCAATTTTTTTCTTTACCTTTTCGGCGTCCTCGGCTTTTTTAATGCTCCTTATTCCGTTTGGGGTAATATATACCGTCCATGCGGGCGAGCTTGTCGCAAGGGTTTGCATATTGCGGTCGTAAATATCGCCGCGCGGCGCGGTAACAAGGCTGTCGTACAGCTGCTGCTCGGAGGCGTCGTTCTGATATTTCTCGCCGTTTATTATCATAATGTTTACAAGACTGCCCGTAGATACAACCGAAAGTGCTATTATAAGCACCAGCATTACAGCTGCAATTCTTGTAAGCATCATTTTATTCGGCTTTACAGTCATACGTTTTCCTCCGTTTCCGATAATATCCGAATACGAGAGTCGGCAAAACAACTCTCGTACTCTCTATTCTTACACTGATAATATATTACTGTTACCTGTACTTTTATTACTTCGCCGTTACTTCACTTCCGTCGGCTTTAACCGCCTTATCCTTATCGTTTACCCTTATATACTTAACGTTGCTTTTTTCCATTTTTCGCATACCAAGCTGTGTTGCCTCAAGCTCAAGGTTTGCAAAGGAAATTCTGCGCTGCATTTCAACCTCAAGGCTTGTCTTTTCGCTGTCAAGCTCGGTTATTGCGGCTTTTACCTCGCCTATTTCCGTATTTACCTCGTTTATTTTAATGCGCATTAAAATATTTCCGCAAAGAGCCGCCAAAATAAAGGTTGCCGCCATTATAAACGCCGCGGGCGATGAAAGGCTTTTAGCCGCCGCGCGTCTGCGGCTTTTTGCGTGCTCCGCTGTTTTGGGCATTGCAACTATATTATCGCGCCTTTTTTCGGTTTCGGCGGTCTTCGGCATAAACATTTCAAAATCGTATGCTAAGCTGTCGTTATAGTACTTTATGTTGTTCATAACGCGTCTCCCCTGTTAATTCTTTATAATTACCCTCAATTTTGCGCTTCTGCTGCGCGGGTTTTCGTTCAATTCTTCTTCGCTCGGCTCTATGGGCTTTTTAGTGAGCAAATGCCCTGCCGGGGTCTTGCCGCAAACGCACACCGGGAAATCCGGCGGGCAGGTGCAGCCTGTGCAATATTCGCGGAATTTTTGTTTCACCATTCTGTCTTCAAGCGAATGGAAAGTAATAATCGCCAAAGCGCCGTTTTTATTAAGCAGCCCGAAAGCCTTATCAAAAGCGGCAGCAAGCTCGTCCAGCTCGCCGTTTACGGCAATTCTTATAGCCTGAAAGCATTTCCTTGCGGGGTGACCGTCGCGCCGCGCCTTTGCGGGCACGGCGGATGCGATTATATCCGCTAACTGTAATGTGCTTGTAATCGGCTGCTTTTCACGCTCGTCCGCAATTCGCAGTGCGATTTTATAGGCGAATTTTTCTTCGCCGTAGTCTCTGAAAATTCTTGTAAGCTCTGCTGCGGAATAGCTTGCCACTATATCCGCGGCGGAAAGCCCGCTTTTGCTCATTCGCATATCAAGCGGTGCGTCCTTGTGGTAGGAAAAGCCCCTGTCGGCGTTATCAAGCTGAAAGGACGAAACCCCGAGGTCTAACAGTATGCCGTCGGCCCCTGCCACATTTTCGCTCTGTATTACCTCGTCCATTCGGCTGAAGCAGGACTGTATCACCTTAGCGTTATAGCCCGTCAGCCTGTCTGTCGCGGTTTTAACGGCGTCGGGGTCGCGGTCAAGGGCGTAAAGCATACCGCTTTTAAGCCTTTTTGCAATTTCAAGCGAATGTCCTGCGCCGCCTGCGGTTCCGTCAATATAAATGCCGTCGGGTTTAATATTCAGCGCCGATACGGCTTCATTAAGCAACACCGATTTATGAAGAAATTCCATCAGAAATTAAGCTCCTCCATAATAGCGGCAACCGACTCGGGCGTGTACTGCGCGTTCTCCTCATTCCAAAGCTCGGTATTCCATATTTCAAGGTTGGTGTCCATTCCTATTATGTGCGCTTCGCCTTCAAGATTTGCATATTCGCGCAAAACCGGCGGAATAAGTATTCTTCCCTGCGAGTCAAAGTCAACGCTGAAAGCGCCGTCGTAAAGAAAGCGTTTCACCGCGCTTGATTTGGTGCTCGGCAGCGTGCCTATCTTTTCAACCAGCTTGTCCCATTCTTCAGCGGAGTAAACGCATAAGCAGCGCTTGCCGTAAATGCCGCGGCATATCATAAAGCCGCTGCCGAGCTCCTCGCGCAGCTTTGCCGGAATGAAAACCCTGCCTTTTTTATCTATATTATGTTGATAGCCTCCAAAAAGCACGATTTTCACCTCCGTTTGCTCCACTTTAATGCACTTTTATGGTTTTTAGCTCCACTTTGCGCCACTATGATTGTATTATAAAACCTTTTCGGGCAAAAATCAAGTATTTTTTCATGTTTACATAAATTTTTTTATGAGTTTCCATATATTGTGTTGCAATGAAAAATCAAACACAAAAAAGCATTTCTTTTATTGTGTTTTTCGAAAAATATGGTATACTTAAATTGAAATTTTACATAACAGCGGGATTTAACTTGAAAATTGCTATTGTTGACGACGATAAAGCACTGTTTGAAAGCCTGAATACATATTTAAAAGAGCTGCTCGGAAATTCTGCGGATATAACGGGATTTTCAAGCGGAGAAGAATTTTTGGAGGTATGGCGGGAAAATGAATACGACCTGATTATTCTGGATATTTTTATGGGCGGACTTACCGGCATGGACGTTGCAAAAGAAATACGCCGGCATGACCGCGAGGTTAAAATTGCTTTCAGCACCACAAGCAACGAATATGCCAGCGAAAGCTACGAGGTGGACGCCTGCTATTATCTGCACAAGCCGTTCGGTATAAACAGGGTTAAAGCCATGCTTGACCGCCTTGACATTTCGCAGATAGAAAAAATGCGCACCGTAAAACTGCCTGACGGCTGGTGCGCTGTGCTGCGGGATATTATATATGCCGATTTTTCAGGGCATAAGGTAACGCTGCATTTAAAACACGGAAACGAACTTACCGTTCGTGCCCCGTTTGCCGAAACCGAAACGCTTTTGTGCACTTATCCGTATTTTGTAAGTCCGAGTAAGGGCATAACGGTAAATTTTTACGAGGTAAAGGGTCAAAGCGACGGCACCTTTACAATGAGCGACGGCAGCATTATACCCATAAGCCGCCGCAGGGCAAAGGATGTTTTTGAAGCATACTCCTCTTTCAGGTTTGAGCAGTTAAGGAAAGGCGGTGGGCGGGTGGGCTGCATTCTTCCCGAAAGGAAGAGCGGGACTCATAAGCGTTGTGAGCACCGTTTTATATGCGGCGTTTTACTTTTTTGCCGTTAAAAAGCATTTCGGCAAAACTCTTTTTACCCTCTTAATGATTTCAAATATCGCGAATTGTGCGGTAATAGTCGCAAAAAGCAGCGAGGGGCTGCTCTTCCCCTCGCTTGCAACGCAAAGCTACCGTTGATCCTTTTCGCTTATGCTTTTTATTGTGGAAGCCGTAATTTCGGTTCCGCTGTTCTTTTATGTGAAAAATGTATACACGCCGGCTGTAGAAAAAGAGCCCTCGGGCTTTGAATGGCGGTATCTGTGGCTTATTCCGGCAACATTTTATATTATGTGGTATTACGCGTTTTACGGTAATGTTTCACGCTCAAGCCTTGAAATTGCCCTGCGCCCCAAAAACACGCTTTTTCTTTTTATAGTAAACATAGGCGCTATTCTTATTTATTATGTCGTAACGCGGCTCATTTTGGAGCAGAATAAAACCCTGGAGCTTACCGAACACAATCATCAGCTCACCATGCAGGCGGTACAGTATGAAAATTTGCAGGAAAAAATAACCGAGGCACGGCGCGCAAAGCACGACGTAAGGCACCACATTGCGGTTATGCAGGAATATCTCGCCGCCAAGGACTACGCGGCGCTCGGGGATTACCTTAACCGATACGGCAGAAGTCTGCCCGACGACTCGCTTGTGCGCTTTTGCGAAAATACCGCCGCCAATGCCGTGCTGCTATATTTCGCGCAGCACGCAAAGGACGGCGGTATTGATTATGACGTTAAATCCGAAATTCCGTAAAACATAGGAATTTCGGAAACGGATATTTCGGTTTTACTGGGAAATCTGCTTGAAAACGCGCTTGACGCCTGCAAAGCGGATAGCGCGAAAGTTAAAAAAATCATAGTCCGCGCGAATACCGAGGGTGGTTCGCTTTGCGTTACGGTAGACAATACCTTTACCGGCGAATTAAAGAAAACGCTTGACGGTAAGCTGATTTCAACCAAGCACCGCGGCACGGGGCTCGGCACCGAATCGGTTAAGAGCATAGCCGAAAAATACGGCGGGGTTTGCCGCCTTGAAAACAGAAACGGTTTTTTCTACGCTTCGGTTTTATGCAGGCCGAATTAGATGTTAGATATTAGAGGGCGGCTTTGCCGCCCATAGGCTCCCTTCTTTTTGACGATAGTCAAAACAGAGGGGGTTGCTCCCCACGGTGTGGGGAGACGTCAACGCAGTTGACAGAGGGGACCGCCGCCGTCAGCGGCTGTCGAGTAAAACGAGACTGAGGGGTATTTTCTAACGTCTACCGTCTAATATCTAACGTCCAAATTGACTGAGGGGTATTTTTCCAATGTCTGCAATCTAATATCTAAACTCTGAATTGTCTGAGAAGTTATTACAATCCGAAAGCACCGCACAATTTGGCATGCGGTTTATTTCCCCGCCTGCGCACGCAGTAATTTCTCATATTCCTCTGCCGGCACGGGTCTGCTGAAATAATAGCCCTGCATTTGGTTACAGCCGAAATCCGAAAGCATTTCGGCTTGTTCTTTTGTTTCAACCCCCTCGGCAATAACCGGCAGCCCCAGCTCTTCCGCCATGCTTATTACGGCGGATATTATAATTTTACCCCTGCGGTTATTATCTGTGTCGGATAAAAATTTCATATCCAGTTTTAGTTTGTCAATATCAATATCCTTGAGCGAATTAAGCGACGAATAGCCCGAGCCGAAATCGTCCATTTCAACCTTAAAGCCTGCCTTTCTCAATCCCGATAACGTGTTCAAAAACATTCCTGCGTTATCCATATACGCGCTTTCGGTTATTTCAAGATGAACGGCGTCGGTCGGAACATTATATTCTTCAAGTATACCTACCAACCTTTCACATAGATCGGTACGGTAAATATCCATTCTTGATAAATTTACCGAAATTGGAATTGAATTGCCGCCGAAAGCGCCGCGCCATTTATTTATATAAGCGCACACCTTTTCCACAACAAACCTATCCACCCGACCTATACAGTCGCTTTTTTCGAGCATGGGAATAAATACGGCAGGTGAAATCATCCCCTTAGTCGGGTGATTCCAACGAATAAGCGCCTCGGCGCCGATTATTTTTCCCTCTGCAAAATCAAGCTGCGGCTGAAACCATATTTCAAACTGTTCTTCGTCAAGCGCGTTCTGAATATCAAAAAGCAGCTCCTGCTGTTCCTTTTCAATATTCATCATTCCCTTTTCGTAATAGGCGATGTTTTTTGTAAAGCTGCCTTTAACAGATTGAAGCGCGAGCAGTGCTTTATAGCTCATTGTGTATGTATCACAATCCGTTTCGCACAAATCGTAAACGCCCATATGTATTTTTATAGGCATATGTAAATCGTATCCGGTAAAGCAATCGCTGAAATTATTGTAGCACTCTTCAACGCTTACCGAGTCGTCTGCGCAAAACCGCACAAAATGGTCGGCGTTCAGGTGCGCCGAAAAGCTGTCAGCCGTATTATAGCGTTTCATATAATTCGCAAAATCCGTAAGTAGCTTGTTGCCTATATCATAGCCGTAAATACCGTTTATATCGCTGAATCTGTCAATATCATACCGCTGAAACCGAAATTTTCTGCCGGGGTTTTCGCTTATCCACCGAGCCGCACGTTTGTGGAAACCGCTTGAGTTGTATAGCCCCGTAAGCGTATCCCTTTCACTCAGAACAATTTCGGAAATATCCCTGCACACCATTATTATTACGCTTTTGCTGCTGTCAAAATATTTGAATGTAAGCTCCTTGCAAAGTGCGGTATTTTCGCTTTGCAGCGTAGTGCTGAAATTCACATTGTACTGTTCTTTGGTTTCAAGCTCTTCTTTCACATGCGGTAAAACAAGCGCGTTTACAAGTGCCGAGCGCTCCGGCTCGGAAAACTTATCGGTCAGAGTTTTTATAACCTGCGTATCATAGCTCATTCCGGCATATTTTTTCGCATTATGCTCTTTCAGCCTGTCCGAAACGTTCATAACGCGCGAGGTATTGCTGTCTATCAGAACAATTTCGTCAAAGCAATCTTTTATCAATTCGGATATAAGGGCTGCGTCGGAAACTTTTGAAAACACATCGCCGGCAAACGTCATAAAAACTACTCTCCCCTGTTTTTTATTCTGCGCTTTTCTTTTTTAAGGCTGTACATTGCTTCGTCCGCGCGAAAAACCAGCCCCTGTATATCATCGGAATCGCCGAGATATTTTGAACAGCCAATACTCACGGTAACCGCTTTCCCGCCGCCGTAAACAACATGCTGATTTTCAATAAATTCTTCAAGCCCGGCGCAAACCGAAACAAAATCGACGTTAAGTTCCTTTATTATATATAGCGCAAATTCATCCCCGCCGTATCTGCCGCAGGAGCCGTTTACGGTCTTTATGTATTTTTTCAGCACGGCGGCTATATCCTTTAAAACGCGGTCGCCCTCGTTATGCCCCTCTGTATCGTTAATATTTTTAAAGGAATCAATATCAATAAATAAAAAATACAAATCCTCGGTGACCTTGAGTGACTCAATATCATCCTCAAGGCGCTGCAAAAATTCGCGGCGGTTTGAAATTCCCGTAAGCGAGTCAAGCGAAATAAGCCTTTCCAGCGAATTTATGTACGCCAGCAAATAGGACATTGCTATTCCGACCGATAAAACAGGTATATCCTGCACAATTATCTGAATTATTCCGCATATTATCGGCGGTATAACAAATGTTACCAATTTAAACAGATAATCGCGCTGAGCGAAATTTTTCCTTGAAGTGGCTTTTAAAAAGCATTTTACGGCTGAAATTACAATATACCCGTAAGAAAGCACCTGTTGCGCGTAAAAAAGATTTCCGCGGTAGTATTTGCCGCTGCCGTCGATATAAAACAGGCAGCCGTTAAAGCTGTTTGCAGCAAGCAAAATCACAAGCACAGCCAAGGGTACGAAATAAATTGCAACCAGCTTTTTATTTTTCAGTATGTCGCTTTTCTGAACCATATCGGTATAAATAAGCCAGCAAAGCGACGCTATACCGAAAGCTGTAAAATATATATAATCTACCGAATACCTGATAGAATTCGGCAGCTTAACAGCACCCGTCAGGCATAAATTCCAAAGAAAATCACAAATATTAGCAAGTGCAGTCAAATACACCGAATACGAAAGCATTCTGCTTTGACTTGATTTATCGAATCCGGAAACCGACAGATTAACCGCAATTATCAGCATTATTACAACGCATAAAATATTTATTTCCGAATAAAGTAAAATTGAGCTGATACTTGTCCCTCCCGTCATAGCGCGTCACCCGAAATTGAGCGGCTTTTTAAGCCGAACGGCTATGAAATTACTGTCTGTCTGTCTGTCTGTCTGTCTGTCTGTCTGTCTGTCTGTCTGTCTGTCTG
>URGH01000009.1 GCA_900547305.1 uncultured Oscillospiraceae bacterium
CAGGAGATTTCCAGTTAAGAGGGCGTATAGGGAAATTATTGTACTTTCTGTTGTGAACAGCAAGTTGCTTTTTAAAGTCATCAAAAGAGTAAAATGAATGAGTAGCATAGAAGTATTCGTTATCTTTGCGATGTGAACGCTCTACCTTACCGTTGTGTCTGGGAGTGTACGGTTTTATCAGCTTGTGCTTTATGCCACACTGTTTGAGGCGCGCCTCAAACAGTGTGGGTGTCGGCTTTTCGGTATTGCCTAAGCTTTTAGTAAATTCCGAGCCGTTGTCGGTTTGAACACATTGTATCTTAAAAGGAAATTTTTTTATAAGGTGTTCAAGAAAAATGGCAGAGGAATATGTGCTGTGTTCCTCAAATGCTTCCAAATACCTAAAGCGTGAATACTCATCTATTGCGGTATATTGGTAAAATTTCTTGCCCTTTGCATCACCTACCATACACACCTCCGGTACAAATTTAACATCTATTTGAACTCTTTGACCGGGAAATTGCATTTGTTCATATTGTTTTGCCACATACTTTGGGTTTGGCGGTTTAACAGCCATTTGACCTTGTCTGCGTAAAATGCGATATAAGCCCGTTACCGAGCGAGTATATCCTCTTTGGCGCAGCTTTACCCAAAAAACCACCAATCCGGCGTTCATATTACGCTTTCGCATATCTGCAATTAGTTTTAATTCCTCTGCCATATGTTCATTAGGGTGATGGTGCGGTCGGTGTGATTTGTCTGCTAATGATTGCAGCGTTCCGTCATATCTTTTCTGCCAACGGTAAATATACTGACGGTTTGTTTTGTATCTGATTGCCGCTTTTGTTACACCTTTTTTATTTGCATAGTTAATTAGGGCTTGACGGTACAGCATTGTTTGTGTTACAGTATTCATGACGAATGGTGCTTCCTTTCAGTTGGTGTCGCAACTTTAACTGTAACACAGAAAGCTCCATTCGTCACTCTTTTTTTAATCTCTGTAACACATCTATTGTAAACCTACAATTATTATTTACAAATTATTCACTTGACATTGTAAGTATACAGCAATAAAATAAAATTAGTAAAATTTGCACGGCTTCTTGCTTGCGGTGGGTTAGTACCGCGAATAAAAAGACCGTGAACCACACTTTTTGCTCACCGCTTTCGACCTACCCGACGCCTTTAGGACGGACAAAGTGCGAACTTCGGGAGTTATAGGCTAAGGGTGCAAGGTTTGATGTGAAATAATGCGGCGTGTCCGCAATGATTTTGGTTTGAGTAATGAGTCCGTTTATGTTTTTTAGTGCCTAGTAATGGAGAGTAGCCGAGACAGGCCCAGGCGAAATCCATCGTTCCGCACAACCCGCAGAACAAGGAAAACCCCGCCTGTCTTGCTGTCGGACATGCTTTAGCGTGATCGGGACTGACGGCAATATCAAATGACCATTTACACCCCGTGTATAGGGGCAGTCTGCCCTGACGGTTAAAACTCATACGTGAGTCCATAAGAGAAAAAGGTGGAAGAGTACAGCATTATTGTTGTACTCTTTTCACTACCAAAAGAAAACTTGTTGTTTTTGCTCCCGGAGGCGGAAAGTCAACCTATAAACTTTTCGCCCTTTTTAAGAAGGAGGTGGTGCCATGGTTAATACACTGTATTTCTGTATCCATAGCATTTGGGCATATTTTAAACTTGTCTCCGCCTCCGAGTGCAGAATAATCGGTTAACCGAAAATCGGGGTTGTCTTATTGACAATTAACCCGCAAAACAACAACTACAACAAAGAAGTAAACAGTTTTTCAGACTCCGTTAAAAAGTATCTGAAGATCAAAAAAATGACACAAGCTGATTTAATCAGAAAGAGTATGTTAACAAGAACTACCGTAAGCCGTATATGCCGTAACAGCAACGATAAAGGCAGTACATATCAGCCTACAGATCGCATTGTTATGAGCGTTTGTGTGGCTTTAGGGTTAGATTCAAAAGAAACAAAAGAATTGTTCAGTCTCGCATTCCCCTATTTGAAATGTTGGGATAAAATAATAGCCGAGAAAATGAACATCGATCAAGCAAACAGCTTCCTTTATGACGAGGGATTGCCTCTGTTGGGAAGCCCCATAGACGAGTAAAATTGTATGCCGTCCTGCTTTTTGCAGGACGGTCTTTTTTTGTTTCGCCGGGGAAGCAAAACGCACCTGTTAAATCTGATACAATGCAATCAGGTTAAGGGTGCGCGCCAAACCTGAATAAAATTAAAAAAGGAGAAACAAAAAATGTTAAACATTCGTGATTTGAAAATTGATCCTGCGTCTCTCGGCGCAAAAAAGCTGTTGGTGGATATTGTCCCGACATATGAGTATAAGGACGGACACCGCACGGAAACCGTTACCGGATACCGATATATTGTCGCTTTACCGGATTTAAGCCTTGAAAAGCTCGGCGTGAAAATTGAAGGGAAACAGCTTATGGAAAAGCCGGACGGCTATGCGGAGGTTGAATTCAGCAGACTTGAAGTGTCGGCATACGAAAGCCAGGGAAAAACACAAATCAACGCAAAGGCTACAGGTATTTCATTGGTTAATAAAAAGCCATAATGCTGTGCGGCGCTGTAATGCCGACAGGGGAACAGAATATTTTTGCCTTAGTAAAAATATTCCCCGGCGGCAGCGCAGCGCCGCACTTCCATAAGGTCAAGTATTACCCTTATGGAAGCATAAGTAGCAGTAGCAATGAAAGGAGGAATTTCATATGGCTTCTAATCCGCAATCACGCAAATGGACGCTTACAATCAATAATCCGCAGGACTGCGGGCTTGACCGTGACGGTATTCGCAAAATTTTAAATCTGTTTTGTCCGGATTATTACTGTTTGGCGGACGAAACGGCAACGACGGGAACATTTCATACCCATATTTTCATTTACTCTAAATCCCCTATCCGCTTTTCAACTGTTAAAAACCGTTTTCCCACCGCACACATAGAAAAGGCATTCGGCAGCGCAAAGGAAAACCGCGACTATATACGCAAGGAGGGCAAATGGGCGGACGATAAAAAGAGCGAAACCTCACACAAGGGCAGCTTTTACGAATTCGGAAATATACCGAATGAATGTGAGGAGCGCGACCCGAAAATGTATAAGCTGCTTTGCAATGTAAAGGATGGCTTATCAACGACAGAAATAATAGACGAAACGCCCTCTTTTGCCTTTAAGCTAAAGGATATAGATATTTTGCGCGAGGCATATCTTTTGGAGCGCTACCGTTCCGAAAACAGAGAGCTTACCGTTACATATCTGTTCGGGGCGTCTGGCACGGGAAAAACAAGCGGCATATATAAAAAGCACCCTGCAAGCGAAATATGCAGAATTACCGATTACAACGGGAAAAACGGTGTGCGGTTTGATTCGTACCACGGGCAGGATGTATTGGTTTTTGAAGAATTTAATTCTCAAATACCGATAGAAACAATGCTTAATTATCTTGATATATATCCGCTTACACTGCCGGCACGGTATTCCGACCGCACCGCGTGTTATACAAAGGTGTATATAACCTCTAACCTGCCATTAAACGAGCAGTATATTGATGTTAAGCACAATCACCCCGAAACATGGAAAGCGTTTATACGCCGTATTCACCGCGTTTTCTTTTATAAAGCCGGCGGGAAGACAGAAGAAATTTATTTCAAGTGAGGAGGGTTTCTATGACTGATAATGATAAGGAACGACTGAAAAAGCAGACGCAAAAGCGGTTTTTATTGCTGCGTATTAAAAACGGATATGATTTTGTAAGAGAAAATAAATCGGGGAGATATATTATTTTGGCGGTTTATGGCGCTGTTATAATATTTTGGTTTTTCTGCAAAAGTTACTTTGATATTGAAAAAACGGACTTTATCTCCCCTGCATTTATCGCCTTGCTAAAGCTTTTCTTTCCCCTAATGATTATTGCCGTCACAATTGCCGTGCTTATACTGCTCGGAACTCCTGCCGGCAGCGAAACCGTTTCAAACGGGTTAAAACGAATCGGATTTACAAACAGCGCCGGAGAAATACCTATGCTTATTTCAAAGGAAACGGACGAAAAAGACAATTCGGTAACCGCATATCGGTTTTACGGTGTAGGTATACCGCTTAAAGAATGGGAAGACAAACGGCAAAAAATAGAGGCTGCGCTTAATTTGAATATAGTAAATCTGAAAGAGGGCAGCGATAAACAGGAAATTATGCTTTACGCGGTTCAGGCGGATACTTCCCTTTTAAAGCGTATGGTGTGGAACGACAATTATCTTGCAGGCAGTAATTCCGTGCTCGTGCTCGGTAAAAGCCTTTTGGGAACGGTCACGGTGGATTTGAAAAAAATACCTCACATTTTACTCGGCGGCTCGACAGGCAGCGGTAAAAGCGTTCTGTTAAAGCTATTGCTTATGCAGGCATTAAAGAAAAATATGTCGGTCAGCATAGCGGATTTTAAAGGCGGAGTGGATTTTCCCTCCGTTTGGCAGGACAACTGCAAAATGTGTTTTGATGAAAATGAGCTTATAACGCTGCTGACCGGGCTTGCGGATGAATTGCAGCGGCGAAAAGTCTTACTTCGTGAAAATAATTGCCGAAACATAGACGAATACTGCCGAGAAACAGGAAAAGAACTGAAACGCTGTATATTTGCCTGTGATGAAATTGCCGAGGTACTCGATAAAACCGGACTTACAAAAGAACAGAAAGAGCGGGTAAGCTTAATAGAAAGTAAGCTATCCGTAATAGCCAGACAGGGGCGGGCGTTCGGTATTCATCTGATACTTGCAACGCAAAGACCTGACGCCGCTGTTCTTTCGGGGCAGATACGAAACAATATTGATTGCCGCATTTGCGGCAGGGCCGATAACATACTGTCGCAGATTATACTCGACAGTACCGCTGCGGCAGAACAAATACCCAAAGATACCGCAGGCAGATTTATCTTATACGACGGTACGGTTTTCCAGGCATATTATTTTGAAGATTGACGGAAAGGAGTGTGTTTGAATGCAACAAAACAATGTAGGCATACCGCTTAATTTAAAGCTTACAATGACAGTAAAAGAAGCTGCGCAGTACAGCAATATAGGTATTAACCGCATTGACCGTATGCTGCGGAGTCCGAATTGTCCATTCGTGTTATATGTAGGAACAAAAAAGCTTGTTAAACGCAAGGAATTTGAGCAATTCATCAGCAATAAATTAACAATTTAATACGGTCATATTAATTTTATATGTTTTATATTGAAAAAACAGGGCTGATGCATTATAATATAATAGTTGCATTGGCTCTTTTTCTCGTTTGGAGAAAGGAGTTTTAAAATGGGTAAAAACCTTAAAGGAAAAGAAATAGGAAAAGGTATTTGCCAAAGAAAGGACGGATTATATACCGCAAGATTTGTTGACAGAACAGGTAAAAGACACGAAAAATGTTTTTCGCTTCTTCCGGAAGCTCGCAACTGGTTAGAGGACTCAAAATATGCAGATAAGCACGGCAATATTTTTGCCCCGTCAAGTATGACGGTTGATGAATGGTTTGAATATTGGATAAATAATATTGTGGGTGATTTAGCCCCAAATACCGTAAGGAATTACCGTGAACGGTATAAATTCAATATACAGCCCGTTATCGGCAAAATGCTTTTAGCCGATGTTAAGCCTATGCACTGCAAATTGGTATTAAACAAAATGGATAGCGATTACGCAGGCTCGACAATAAGGCAAACTTATATTTGTATGGGAACTATGCTTAAATCCGCATTGATGAACGATATAATTGAAAAGCACCCTATGAACGGCGTAAGGTACACCAAGCCTGTGCGTGAAGTAAACGATATTAAATATCTTACAATAAGCGAACAGCATAAATTTTTAGAAGCTGCAAAACGCTCTCACAATTATGCGCAATATTCGCTTATTCTCGAAACGGGACTTCGCACGGGCGAATTGATTGGTCTGACATGGGACGCTATCAATTGGAAAAAGCGGACTTTAACCGTTAATAAAACTTTAGAATACAGGCACGGTCAAGGCTGTTGGAGAGCAGGACCGCCGAAAACATCGCAAAGCTACCGCACTATTCCGTTAACCGATAAAGCTTACGAAATTCTAAAGGATATTTACAAGACCGCAAAAACTCGCAAAACCTCCGAAACGCTTTCGCAGACCTTGGAGTTTATTGACAGGCATACCGGGGCGAAATCTTTTCTTGAAATGAAAGACCTTGTATTTATAAATTGGAGAACGGGCGAACCCACAAAAAACAGCTCGTATGACACACATCTGTACAAATTGTGCGACGAGGCAGGCATTAAACGCTTTTGCATGCACGCTTTACGCCATACATACGCAACACGGGCGATAGAAAGCGGTATGCAACCGAAGGTTTTACAGAGGCTTTTGGGGCATTCAAGTCTTCAAATGACTATGGACAGATATGTGCATGTAACCGAGGATTCTTTTGTAAACGCCGTTCATCAATTTGAAAGCTATTCATTTCTGCAAAATGGTGTAGAAATGGTGTAGTTGGGCAAATAAAAACGCCCCAAACACTAATAAAATAAGGAGATATGGGAATAAATGAAATTAGGAATGGTAGGGCTGCCGAATGTAGGCAAATCGACCCTTTTCAACGCAATAACAAACGCGGGGGCGCAATCGGCGAATTACCCCTTTTGCACAATAGAGCCGAATGTGGGAATGGTGAGCGTGCCGGACGAGCGGCTTGAAAAATTAGCGGAGATATATAACCCGGACAAGTTTACCCCGGCGGTTATTGAATTTGTGGATATTGCGGGGCTTGTAAAGGGCGCTTCAAAGGGCGAGGGGCTCGGCAATAAGTTTCTTTCCAACATACGCGAGGTGGACGCGATAGTTCACGTGGTGCGCTGCTTTGAAAGCGACGATATTATTCACGTAGAAGGCTCGGTTGACCCCACGCGCGATATTGAAACTATAAACTTAGAACTTATTTTTTCGGATATTGAAATGGCGCAGCGCCGCCTTGATAAAACCGCAAAGGCGCTTAAGGGTGATAAATCACTGCAAGGTGAAGTCGATTTCTTAAAAAGGCTTATAGCCCACCTTGAAAACGGGCTTCCCGCCCGCTCGGTTGAAATTAACGACGAAACCGAGCAAAACGTGCTTGATACCACGGCGCTGCTTTCGGCAAAGCCCGTAATTTACGCCTGCAATATGAGCGAAGAGGACTTTACCTCGGGCATAGAGTCAAACAAAAACTACAACGCGGTAAAGGAAATTGCCGAGCGCGAAAAGGCGGAAATTCTGCCGATATGCGCAGCGTTGGAGGCTGAAATTTCGGGGCTTTCGGATGAAGAAAAGGTTATGTTCCTTGAAGAACTGGGGCTTGAGCGCTCGGGGCTTGACCGTATGATTCAAAAATGCTACCACCTTTTGGGGCTTATCTCTTACCTTACGGCGGGCAAGCCCGAGGTGCGCGCTTGGACTATTAAGCAGGGCACAAAGGCGCCGCAGGCGGCGGGCAAAATACACTCTGACTTTGAGCGCGGCTTTATTCGCGCAGAGGTTATAAACTTTGACGAATTTATAAACGAATGCGGCGGCAGCATGACGGCTGCAAAGGAAAAGGGACTTGTAAGGAGCGAGGGCAAGGAATATGTTATGAAGGACGGAGACATTGTTCTCTTCCGCTTTAATGTTTGATTTTCGGAGTTGATATTTTATGGGTGGTTTTTATTACTACGGTATAGACTCGCTTTACATTTATCTTGTAGTTCCGGCAATTATAATAATGCTCTGGTCGCAGATAAGGGTAAAAACGGTTTTTTCAAAGTACAGCACACATCATTCGCCGCTTACCGGAGCGGACGCCGCGCGGCGGGTGCTTGAGGCAAACGGTGTATATAATGTTAAAATAGAGCGCGTTTCGGGCAATCTTACCGACCACTACGACCCGAGGACTAACGTTATACGCCTTTCAGATTCGGTTTACGGCGCAAACAACCTTTCCGCCGTGGGCGTTGCCGCACACGAGGCGGGACACGCCGTTCAGTACTCAAAGGGCTATGTGCCCATAAAGGTGCGCTCGATCATACTGCCGGTATGTAATTTGGGCTCGCAGCTTTCAATGCCGCTGCTTATAATCGGGCTTATCTTCGATTTTTATTTTCTTGTTAAGCTGGGCGTTATTTTCTTTTGCGCGGCGCTGCTTTTTCAGCTTTTAACACTGCCTATTGAGTTCAACGCATCTCACAGAGCGCTTGTGACGCTTGATTCCTCGGGGCTTATAAAGGAAGATGAGAAAAAAGCGGTGCGCAAGGTACTTTCCGCCGCAGCTATGACCTATGTTGCGGCGCTGCTTGTATCGCTTACGCAGCTTATACGTCTTTTGGCAATTACCAAGAGAAACAGGCGGTAATTTTTACTGCATGGCTTTGGCTGAATAGCCGAAAGAATTATCACCCATAATAACTACGGGTGATAAAATGAAACAGCGAAAAATAAGATTTATGCTTTTTTCAATAGGCGCCGTGGGCTACGGGCTTATTGAGGTTATGTGGCGCGGTTACACGCACTGGTCAATGCTGGGAGCGGGCGGTATTTGCTTTATGTTCTTCGGCACAATAAGCGAAAAGCTCAAAAAAGCGGGACTTTTGATTAAAGGACTTGTAGGCAGCACCTTTGTTACGGGTATTGAGTTCATTTTCGGCGTTGTATTTAATATAATTTTAAAGAAGAACGTTTGGGATTACAGTAAAATGCCGATGAACATAGGCGGGCAGATTTGTATGCCCTATTCCTGCCTTTGGGTGCTTTTAAGCCTTGTGTGTATTCCGTTCGCGGGCAAGGTAAAAAAACAGTTGGGCAATAATATTATTAAAAAATAAGGCGGAAATAAAAGTGGAATTTCTTCACAGAACCTGGGCGGAAATTGATGTTGACGCCCTTGTACATAACTTCGGTATTATTAAAAAAGAGGCGGCGGGCGCTAAAATAATGGCGGTTGTAAAGGCAGACGCCTACGGTCATTCCGCGCGCAACGTAGCTCCCCTGCTTGAGGCGGAGGGAGCTGACGCTTTCGCCGTTTCAAATATAGAAGAGGCGGTAACGCTGCGCGGCTGCGGTATAACCAAGCCTATACTTATTTTAGGGTATACGCCCGTAAGTATGGTGTCTGAGCTTTATATCAACGATATAACCCAAAGCGTTTACTCCCCCGAATACGCCGCCGCACTTTCACAAAAGGCTACGGCGGATAAAGTAAGAATTAAAATACACATAAAGCTTGATACGGGCATGAGCCGCATAGGGTTTGACTGCCGTGATAATTCTCTTTCGGGGATTGAGGATGCTATTGCCGCCGCGCGGCTGCCTGGCTTTGATTTCGGCGGAATTTTCACGCATTTTGCCGTTTCCGACCGCACCCCGCAAGAAGAGGACGGCTTTACCGCCGCGCAGTATTCGCGCTTTATTGCGGCAAAGGAGCGCTTTATAAAGGCGGGGCTTACCCCGAAAATTTGCCACTGCTGCAATTCGGCGGCTTTCTGCCTTGATACCGATAAGCACCTTGATATGTGCCGCCCGGGCATAATTCTTTACGGGCTTACCCCGTCTTCCGGCTTAAAGCTGAAAGAAGATTTTATACCCGCAATGACGGTAAAATCGGTTGTTTCAATGGTTAAAACCGTTAAAAAGGGCGATACCGTAAGCTACGGCAGAACCTTTACCGCCGAAAGGGAAATAAAGACCGCCACAGTAACCGCAGGCTATGCCGACGGCTACCCGCGGCTGCTTTCAAATAAAGGCAATGTTTTAATAAAGGGCAAAAAAGCCCCTATAATCGGCAGGATTTGTATGGACCAGATGTCGGTTGACGTGACGGATATTGAAGACGTAAAGCAGGGCGACGAGGTAATTTTATTCGGCAGGGAATTACCCGTTGAGGAGCTGGCGGATATGTGCGGCACCATAAATTATGAAATAATCTGCGGCATATCCCCGCGCGTTCCGCGAATAATAATTAAAAACGGTGCAATATGAAAAAGTATATTTTAACGCTTGACGAGGGAACAACAAGCGCCCGCGCCGTGCTTTTTGATAAGGGCGGAAATGCCGTATCAGTTGCGCAAAGAGAATTTAAACAAATATACCCGCAGCCCGGATTTGTGGAGCACGACCCGGTGGAGATATTCTCGGTTCAATATGCCGCCGTTACCGAGGCTATAACGGCGATAGGCGCCTCTGCCGAGGAAATTGCCGCCGTGGGGGTTACAAATCAGCGCGAGACCACGATTATATGGGATAAAAATACAGGCGAGCCGATTTATAACGCGATAGTGTGGCAGTGCCGCCGCACCTCCGAAATGTGCGATAAGCTGCGTGCCGACGGTTTTGAGGAATATATACGCAAAACAACGGGGCTGCGCATTGACGCATATTTCAGCGCCACCAAAATTAAATGGATACTCGATAACGTGCCCGGCGCACGCGACAGAGCCGAAAACGGCGAGCTGCTTTTCGGCACGGTTGATACCTGGCTTATATGGAAGCTCTCGGGCGGCAAAATTCACGTTACCGACCGCACAAACGCCGCAAGAACAATGCTTTACGATATACACGCACTTACCTGGGATAAAAAACTGCTTGAAATACTGCAAATCCCAAAGTGTATGCTTCCCGAGGTGCGCTCAAGCAGCGAAATTTACGGCAATGTAAATATATTGGGCGCGGAAATACCCGTTTCGGGCATTGCGGGCGACCAGCAGGCGGCGCTTTTCGGGCAGAAATGCTTTTGCGAGGGCGATATTAAAAACACCTACGGCACGGGTTGCTTTTTGCTTATGAACACGGGCGCCGCCGCTTATGAAAGCAAAAACGGGCTTATAACCACCATTGCCGCCGACGCGGGCGACAATATATGCTACGCGCTTGAGGGGAGCGTGTTTGTGGGCGGTGCGGTCATTCAGTGGCTGCGCGACGAATTGGGACTTATAACTACCGCCGCAGAAAGCGAAAAAGCGGCGCTTTCCGTTCCCGATTCGGCGGGGGTTTACATAGTTCCAGCCTTTGCGGGGTTGGGTGCGCCTTATTGGGATATGTACGCCCGCGGCACAATTTGCGGGCTTACGCGCGGCAGCGGCAAAAATCACATAATAAGGGCTTGCCTTGAGGCTATAGCCTACCAAACCAACGACCTTATAACCGCGCTTAAAGCGGACACGGGGCTGCCTATAAATCACATAAGAGCGGACGGCGGAGCCGCCGCAAATAACTTTTTAATGCAGTTTCAGGCGGATATTTCGGACGTAGGGGTTATAAGACCCGTGCAGACCGAGGCTACCGCCGCGGGGGCGGCATATCTTGCGGGGCTTGCCGTGGGCTTTTGGAAGAATAAAAACGAGATACTTCGCCTGCCCGATAATCAGACCGAGTTTAAACCCGCAATTACGGCAAAACGCCGTGAAACGCTGACTGACGGCTGGAAACGCGCCGTGCGCAGCACCAAAGCCTTTTAAGGAGGAAAACCTATGCAATACGAGCTTAAAGCAATAGAAGTGCCAAGCACCGATAATATTCACACGCTTAAAGGCAGAATTTATATACCCGATGGCGAAATTAAGGGCATTTTCCACATTGTTCACGGTATGTGCGAATATATAGCGCGCTACGACCATATTTTCGCATTTTTGGCTGAAAAGGGCTATGTTTGCTGCGGCTATGATAATTTAGGTCACGGCGAAACGGCAAAAAATAAGGATGAACTCGGCTTTATAGCACACCGCAACGGCTGGAAATACCTTGTGAACGACGTTAAAGCCTTTGAGGATGCGGTCAGGAAAATGTTCCCCGATAAACCGCTTTACCTTATGGGGCACTCTATGGGCTCGTTTATTTCCCGTATAGCCGCCGAAAATTACGGCGAAGGAATTGAGAAATTCATTATCTGCGGAACGGGCGGACCCAACGCCGCAGCACCCTTCGGGCTGCTGCTGACCGACATAATGCAGCTTTTTTTCGGGCAAAAGCACCGCTCTAAGCTTATAAACAATATCGCTTTCGGCGCATATAACAAGCGCTTTGAGGGGGAAAGCGAGTACGATTGGGTAACCTCCGACCGCGAGGTTACCGCAAAATACGCGGCGGATGAATACTGCACCTTTAAATTCACAGTGTCTGCCATGCACGACCTTGTAAAGCTGAATATGCTCAGCAACCGCGGCGCTTGGTTTAAAAATATGCGCAAAAATCTGCCCGTGCTCTTAATTTCAGGCACGCACGACCCTGTAGGAAATTACGGCAGGGGCGTTAAAACGGTTTATAAAAGGCTTAAAGCCGCAGGTATGGAGGACGTTACGATAAAGCTTTATGAAAACTGCCGCCACGAAATACACAACGATATTTGCAGACAGGATGTTATGAACGATATTTTGGAGTTTATAGAAAAATAAAGCGAGGTATAATTTATGAAAAGCGAATTTTCCCTATTTGCCTTTCATTTTTAATTTCAGCCGCGTTTTTGGCTGTGGGTATCTACTTTACCTACTGCTTTGTAAAGGAACCTGTGCGGAATTTTGCAATGCTATGGATACCCCAAAGTATCGTCTCGGCGGGTATTTATGCCGCTCTCGGTGTGCTTTTGTGCGCAAATAAACTGAACAAAATTACTGCCGTCGCTCTGTTTGCAGTCGCCTTTCTCGCAGCCGTAGGTCCGCTTGCTTTCATAATATTTTCGTTTGCGTTTTTTCTTTTGTTCCCGTTTGGGTTAGAAACATTTTTACTCTTTTTCGCACCGATCTTTCCCTGCGCGCTGCCGCTTGTTATGATATTTACGGCAAAGGACGGCAAACCCGAAATTTAATATCAGCCCGATAAAAAATGACCTTAAAGGTTTAAGCCCTTTAAGGTCGCTTTTTTCGTATGCTTTATTTTTAATAATTTGCTTTTGCCCGAGTATATATTAAGCAGACTTCCGGAATTTCTATTTCAGTAAAAACTTGAACAGTCGCGCAGTATACTTTTCCTTAAAACTGACTGTAAGAACATCATTTTTAAAAAGAAAGTCAAAAGGCAGTCTTTCGGGATAAAGCGGAAGCACATCCTTGATTCCGTACGGTGAAAGATCTGCTTTCAGCGGTTCTGTTCCGGTTAAATTCCAGGCTGCAAGATAGCCGCACCTGTCATTTTTATTAATTAAACCGTAGCAAAAAGAAACCGTGTCCGATGAAGCAAATCCGTTCGGCCATATGGGCAGGGAATTCGGCAGATGACTGCGGATTTCATTTTTATAAATCAATATCCCCTCATGAACAATTTCCTTACTTTCGGGGGAAAGCTCATTTATTTTTCCGCTCTGATGCACCCGCGCGAGCATTGTATTTATCATATGGAAAGCCGCAAGTTCAGTATCATCGGGATCATTCGGCGCGCTCCAGATTCCCGCCTGCTCGGGGGTTATTGCGGTAGCGTACATGGCGCTTATCCTTGCCACCTTGCGGTAATCCGCCTGATCTGATACCGACTGCATACTGAAAACCGAAAGCATACCGTAATCCATGCGGCAGCCGCCGCTTGCGCAGGATTCAACAATCAGGGTCGGATGCCGTTCAAGTAATTTTTCAGCCCACCTCAAATAAGCCCGGTTATGCCGCAGCAGCCCGTCGCCGTAGCTGTCGGAATGACATTCGGTTCCCACTCCTGCATCAATATTGTAGTCAAGTTTAAGGTATCCTATACGGTAGTCTCTTATGAGTCCGTCAATTACACCGTCAATATGCCTGCATACATCGGGATTACTGAAATCCAGCATATACCTTGCGTTATCAATGACCCGCTTGCCGCGGCGGCAAAAAAACCAATCGTCCGGCAGATTCTCCGCCATAGGGCAGGCAATTCCCATAACCTCGGGTTCAAGCCAGATTCCGGGTACCATACCCTTTTTTTCGATATAATCGGTCAGCTCTTTCAGCCCGCCGGGGAATCTTTCTTCGCAGACCTGCCATTCACCGACGCGATCCCACCAATTTCCCGTATCATACCAGCCGGCATCTATACAGAAAACATCGCAATCCAATTCGGCCGCGGCGTCAACCAACGGCATATCCTTTTCGGTTGAGGGGCTGGAGCCCAAGGCGATAAAGTCATTATAAATCACCGGTAATTCTTCATTATCCCTATTACGCCGGCGAATCTTTCTTCTGTACGCGGTAAGCGCCTGTACAGCAGCCTCGGCACTGCCCACCGCCATACCGAAAGCGGCAGAAACGCTGCAAAATGTCTCGCCCGGTTTTATAATCTTATAAAAATCTCCCTGCTCCGAGGTCGGACCGAAAAGGCCGAGGTAAAGCGATTTATCACATTCGCCGATTTCCCATTCCCACGAGCCGTTATGCTCTATCTGCCAAAACGCCGTTCTGTTTTTCACTTTGTCATAAAGCATTCCCATAGGCAGGTACTCAACCGTACTCCATGAGCCGATGTTTTCGCAGGCAATCCTTTTTAAAGAAAAATCGCCGCCGTTAAAGAGTCCGAGATCCCTGACCCAGTTGCACTTCCAGTTACATTCAGTAGTCCACGAATTATGCGGTATATATACATATGCGTCGTCTTCCCACTTTTCAATCGGCAAAGCATATACCATCAGGCTTGAAATATATTCAAGCGTTATTTCCCGCTCTGAATTATTGGTAATACACGCCGCAGCTCTTACGCAGGGCACGCCGCGGTATAAAGTATATCTGCTTTTCACCTGAATTCCCTTATATTCCTGAACCACCTCCAGGCATTTCCCGCCCGGAAAGCCTGAAATCGAATGTGATACATAATTCAGCTTCAGTCCCAGTGAAGAACCGTTATGTTTGCGTGCGTGATGTGCGTCGAGATTCTCTCCCGAAAGATGCGCCTCAATCAGCAAACGTCTTCGGTTATCCTCTTTTTGTATATTCGCCAACGGAGCGTTTGATAAATTCAGGAGCTTTGCAGGTTCACCCGTATTTGCGAGTATATCAATATAAAGTCCGCTTTCTTCAATACTTATTATCATTTTTCTATTCCTTTGCAACCGTCATACGGAAATCCAAAAACGCCGGCGGTTTTGCATGTGCGGTGTCAAATTCCTTACCGTCCTTTTCCGCCTTGGCGCGTTCAATCGCAAACCACAAATCGGTAAGGGATTCCTCGCCCTCGCGCATATCCGGAATCTGAAGACCTCCGTTTGCATATATAATTTCTTCGGCGGTTTCTATATCCCCGCAGCGGCAAGAAGCATTGGCGTAAAAATAGCGAATTTTCGGGTCTTTTCGCACCTTATCCCCGAGAGTATTATATATGCGCCGCATATTATCGTAATTTCCGAGGGCATTCATCATCTTGCAATAATCGCGCGCAAGCGTAATATCGTCACGGCAAAGTTCAAGCGCCTGTTCCATAGCGTAAATTGCAGAGGGGTCTTCTTTAAGAAAATAATAAGCGAGCGCCATGCCGTAATAACCCCAGGGGCTTGCCTTGAGAGCAACGGATTTACGGTACATATTAAGGGCTTCTTCATATTCCCTTTCATACATATAAATCGTTCCGAGCAGATAGTGCGCATACCAGTTTTCGCTTTCCGTACCCGAAACCGCCTTAATAAGATACTTTTTCCATTCATCCGAAATCATATATGATTCCGGTATTTCCTCGGGTGACGGCGTGCGGCAGATCCCCTTTTGCATAAGATCCAGCCAGAACTGCTGCTCTCTGCCCGTTTTGCCGAAATCCAAATGACTTTCCATCGGGGTTTGTTTTTTATATTCGCGTTTTATTTTTTCCAGCGCACCCCAGCCGGAGCCGCTGAAAATAACCTCTTCCGCAGGCACGAGGGCAAAATCCTTTTTACTGCGTATAAGGAAATCCTCCAGCCACTTTTCACCTACGCAATCCTCTATTCTGTCCTGAATCTCGGAATTCGCCTCATCCCAGTTATCTCCCATAATCTTCTGCGGATCGGCGTTCTCAATAGGACCGTATGCCTCCGCCCATTCCCAGGCGGCTCTCGGCGGCATGGGAATATGCTCATACTGCGACTGACCGAGCCCCGCCTGCAATTCTATGTATCTTCCGGCTTTATCGGTAAGCCAGTTCTGCCATGTATCGGCTCCGGGGCCCTGGCCCCACACAAAAAGTTTTCTTCCGCGCAGTCTTGAGGTTGAGGTTTGAAAAAAGCCTTCGCCCCACGGAGACACATAAGCAATATATTTCCTTTTTTGCGGCGGGATTTTGAAAAAGCCGTCTCTTGACGTCTCTACATTCGTAGGATAGCTTATATCAACACCGTCGCGTCTTACGGGTATTGTTTCCTTGTTGTGCGGTCCGTTGGTATACTCCTCTGTCGCCGGAACTATTACGCGCCATGATTTATCCTCATAAGCCGCGATATTGCTCCACCAATACATGGGGACGGTGCGGTCGGACGGATTCTTTATCCTGAAACGGCAGAGAAGCGCCTTACTGCCTTCGGGAAGCAGAAAATCCATTTGATAAAATACTTCCCTTACACGCTCAAAAGCATAGAAACGCAGCACCGGGGTGCCGTCCGTATCATGAAGACGTGCGGTAAAAATTTGCTCGCAAGTAAAAGGCGTATGCCCTACCATACCTAAATTCCATTCTATTCCACCCGAACACCAAGCATTCCTCAGCGCAAGGTTGCCGGGTCTGAAGCAATCGTTTTCATATATCAGATTGCGACGGGCATTTTTATCATACAGCGACCAAAGCCTCCCGCCGAGCTCGGGAAGAAAAACCGCTTTGAGATTATCGTTTTCAAGAACCGCGGTTTTAAAGGTCTGAGGTTCAAGCGCGCGATCAAACAGATCCTGATGCCGATAGGGCAGAATATTCTCCGTCCATCCGAAATCGGTAAACTGCCCGTCCTCTTCATCAAGCTCATAAACGCGCTCCCAGTGCTCCCGCGAAATCGGGAAAAGGGGCGGCACAGAGCTTTCTTTACCGAGATTTGCGCCGGGCATAGTCATTGTACTGAATTTTAATTCGGTCATACTTTTTACTCCTTTTACGGTGAAACGGTTTCACCGTTTTGTTTTTCAATAATCATATCTTATTCTACCAAACCGCTGCGCTCAATGCTCTCCATAAACCTGCGCTGCAGTATAAAGTAAACAATCATAAGCGGTATAAGTGTAATTACGGTTGCTGCCATTACCACACCCTCATGGTACAGTATGCTCTCGTTTATTTTTGAGGTATCCGAAATCTGAGAGCTCATAAGTCGGTTATACAGCTCCGGAAGCACCTGAGGCAGCAGCCATTGTTTGGGTTCAACCAAAAATACCGAGGGTTCATAGAAATCATTCCAATGCCACACTATCGACAGAACAAGCGATACCGTAACGGTAGGTCCCGCCGTGGGCAACGCAATGGCATAAAACGCCCTGAGAGACCCGCAGCCGTCAATATAGGCGGCTTCTTCAAGGGATTTGGGCATTCTTATAAAATACTGTCTGAAAAGGAAAATATACAGTCCTCCGTACAGCCCAAACCCGAGAAAGCACGGAATTATCATCGGCAGGTATCCCTTTGTCATGGGTATTCCCGTTAATACCTCGATTTTGGTAAAAAGATTGTACCGCGGTATTATAAGCGTCTGAATGGGAATCAGCATTGACAGAATTACTCCGCCGAACAACGCCCTGCTGCCCTTATACGGAAATCTTGCAAACCCGTAGCCTATAACCGAGCATACAAGCAAATGCCCGAACGTACACACGGCGGTTAAAAATATGCTGTTTTTAAGGGTGCTGGAAACACTCAGCGCCGAATAAGCGACGGAATAATTTGAAAATGAAAAGTCCCGCGGTATCCATTCCACAGTGGCGTCCACTATATCCTCATAGCTCATTACAGACTGAGCCAGCATATATAAAAACGGATAAAGAAATACGAAGCCTATAACAATCAGGGCTGCATACAGCATTATCTTTCCGATTACGGCAGTTGTCGCGCGTTTATAATGTCCGATAGGAGAAACCTTTTTTTCGCGCATATCACTCTACCTCCGATACATTTTTAATAAACGGACGGACAGCGGCAAATATAATAACCAAAAGCAGAATAATAACGGAAAAATAAATCCAGCTTACTGCAGAAGCATATTCCCACTGGGTATATGTAAAAGCCAGGTCATTGATATAGGTAAGTATTTGGTTATCGGAACCCGCAAAAGCGGATATAACCGTATAAACCGCATTTAAAAGCAGCATAGGTGTTATCATCGGCAGGGTAATAAACCAAAAACTTTCCCAGGGAGAAGCAGAGTCCATATATGCCGCTTCATAAAGAGTTCCCGGTATTCCCTGAAGCCCCGCCAGAAAAATTATAATCTGTACTCCCGATTTCCAGAGAATAATTGTTATTCTTGTGAAAAAATCGCTTATTACGGCAGTTAACGCCGACGGCAGGATTTTTATAAGTTCCTCCGGCAACAGTATTCCCCTTGCAACCTGCATTGCGTTTTCGCTGACATTCATTCCCAAAAGCTGCTGCATGATATATCCGTTTCCGAGAAGCACCGGCAAAAAGAAAAGCGTACGGAACATAGCCCTCATACCGAATTTCTGATTTAACGCCAAAGCAATCAAAAGCGAAAATACAATAATCAGCGGAGTGTTTACAACCGCGTCGATAGATGTATTTTTCAGCATTTTAAGGAAATCCTCATTTTCAAACGCAATTTTAAAATTCGCAAAACCGGCAAAAGCATATGTTTTGGAAACCACATCGGTTACGGTTGAAAAAGCAAGCCGAATAGAATAAAACAGCGGATAAACAAGAAGTGCAACGGCTCCTATGATCCACGGCATTGTAAAAAGTACGCCTGTTTTCGCGCGCCGCTTTTCAAAACTCACATTTTTAACAGACAATATTGGTTTAAGCTTAAACATCCCTGTCCCCCTTTACTACCGCATAATCCATAGGCGGTACCGAAACGCCGTTTACCGTTACGGCTGTATCCCCGTAATTTGTTATTACGGAAGCCCCGTTTTCAAATTCCGAGCGGTAAACATTCTCGGAAATTTTTTTATGCCCGCAAAGTCTGCTTCCTCCGAGAGTTTTATTAAGCTCATCAAATTCAACCGCGGTTTTATTTATCAATTCCTTATGATCGTCAAAATTTACGGAGAAAAACACATCCGCCTTTGTTTCATAAAGTTTTGAAGAACCATCGTAACTAACGGTAAAATACGGAACCGCACCGTATTCAGCCCAACGCAGACGTGTAATTTTAAAATCGGGCGAAAGGTTTCCCGCTATATCGAGACTGTACGGTATCAGCCCGGATATAACCATTTGGAAAAACGGGACAGACTCGCCCAAAATATGATAGCCCGATGAATTCTGATACAAGCCGCTTACAAAATCAGCGTATTTAAGGGAATAATCGTTAGGCTCGTTAATGATCACTCTCCCCGACTTTCCCGCTTTGTCCATTAATGCCGAAAGCGAATTTTTTGTCTGCTCCCTTGTCATGCCGCATTTTTTATTATAATCGTCATAAAGAATATTTCCCGCACCGCTTACCGACAATCCGTACTTTTTACCGAAGCTGAGTCCGGGTAATATCTTTTCAAACATTTTCAATTGAGTATTGGCATTGATAAAATACATCTGACTGTCTTTTCCCAAAACGGTTATACCCTTACTGTCCCGTATTCCGTCACGGCGCAAAGTGGCGCCTTTACGCCCTTTATCAGCCAAAACCGCGTTATAATCAAGAAAAATGTCAACGTTTTCGGGCACCGTCAGCTTTTTTAAATCTCCCGTTTCGGCAGCAGGTTTACCTGTATCGGGGTAAATCCCGTACCCCTGCTTCTGCCAGCCCACCAAAACAACCGACATGCCGTCGGACGGCGTTTTAATACTGCCGATAATTTTTTCTGCCTGAGAAACATTCGTTACCGTTTTATACACATTACCGATCATCGTGCTGCTCTCGGCGCCCATTATAATATCAAGTTTGATTCCGTGCGCCGAATTCGTCTTATTAATCATACCGTACTCAATAAGCAGTTCCCTTACAGCTACAGCCATTCCCGAATAATCGGATTTTTCACCGTTTAAAAACTGGTAGCATACCGAGAAGTCTCCCGCGCCCAATCTTCCGTCGGACCTGAAACTGGAAATTCCGGCTTCGGAGACAACTTCGGTCACCTTTCTGTATACGGATTTGCCGTATATTCTGTTTATTTCCGAAACATATCCCGCAGGCTCTAATGTTATAGACGAGGAAGCGGCGCCGTCCGCGATATATGCGATAAACGAATCATTGCCACGCCGGATACCGTAAGCCGGTATTCTGACGGGATGAACTCCGCTTTCACGGTTTTCCAAAAAAGAATCCGCGTCGGTCACATGTTCCGAATATACGTCTGTGGTAATCGGTGATACTGCCACTACCGACTGTGAAAAGTCATACAGCGCCCCGGAGCCGTCAGGGAACATTATATAACCGTCCTCGGCGGACTCGCATGACCCGAAATACGGAAGCATAGATATACTCAGTATGGAAAACACATCGCCCTCGGTCACCGAATCGATCGGAATCAAAGCCCACAATCTGCCCTTTTCCAGCCATATTTCAAGCCTGAAGCCTACCCCCTGCACGGGGAAATACAACTCCAGCGAAACACCGTTTTTAATGCCTCCGGCTTTAATATCGCATTGCTGCTCCGCGTCGTTTATTACAAGCGTATTATCACTTTCGTTATTTATAAGCGTCACATTGCATAACTGCCTGAAAGAGCTGTTTTTGAATGCGGACTTCCAGATATATCCCGTAGCTTTATTTTCAACCCCGATTTCGTGCAGCGCGGGATTGTAAACCAGCCTAATATTTTCGCTTTCCGCAACCTGAAATTCCCGGTTCTCATTTTCAATTTCATAAGAAGACTGCTTCGGCCGCGCGAACGAAACCGTGTAATTTTCGGTAGCCTTGGGGTCGTATGCTAAGGGGCGGTTAATCCGATTGTTAATTACAACTGTAAGAATCACAAGTAAAAATGCCGTTGCGGCAATAATTCGTTTTTCCCTTTTCATTTTTACGCCCCTTACTCTAAAGTGTTCAATTCATGAACTATACCCAATATTTGATTAAACGTCTGAACGGAGAGGGAAGAAAACAGTAAAATTGCAAAGCATACAATCGCCATACCGAAAATTGAAATAACGGCGACAATTACGGTTTTTGACAACCCATAGTCATTCATGGTACCCATGGCAATCAGCAGATTAATTACAACGCAGACAACAAGCGCCGCCTGTGCCATTACAAAGAATACACTGTCGGAAGAGCCCGAAATATGCGAAAACAGCGTTAACAGCGGCGTGAATATTACCCACGGTATAAGACTGTAACAACCCGCGGCCACCGTTTCCTTAAGGGTTGTTTCTCCGCTCATCAGCGATGTTACGAGATAGCTTATAAATACCCATAGAAAAAGGGGGAACAATATGACGGCAGACTCGTAAAAAAAACTCGAATCAGCCACTGTTTTTCCTGTTACGGCATAATTGCCCGCGGCTATTCTGAAAACGGATACTATCGGAACCAGCGCCGGAATTATTAAGCATACCGACAGCGGAATCCTGCTCCTGTTAGCCTTTATGCGGTCATAGCAAACAATCGGATGACAAATCTGCACAAAGAACAGCTCAAAGAAAACGGTAAAGCGCCCCTGTCTTTCAAAGTACAGCCTGTGTTCGATTTTTTTATAGCATTTTCTGTATCCTGTCACGCTTATATAAACAAGTGCCAGCAATAATGCTATTAAGATTATCGCAATGTAAATGTGATCACGGATCCATTCGGTTTTAAGCTTCCCGTATGCCGAGGCATAGCCGTCACCGACCTTTGCGGACTTGTATTCATACGCCGCCCCGGAGTAATTTTTTTGCTTGAGCTTTATGTTTCCTATTTTCTCATGCGCCAAAAGATAGCCCGGGCAGAGGGAAGATATATCGTTCCATGTTTCAAGCGACTGTTTATAATCTCCGTTGTTATACGCCACGCCGGCGGAGTATATTTCCTCGGCAAAATTGGACGGACGAAGAACCTGCAAATGATTAAGCGCGCTGTCAAGAACATACAGATAACCCTTTGGGGAAATCGCTATTGAAGATATTTTACTGAATTTTCCCCTTGTTTTACCGCTGCCTCCGAAAGAAAACAGCATATTTCCGTCTGGGTCGTAAACATATATACGGTTGTTATTCGACTGTGCGGCAAAAATATTTCCGTCAGGCTCAACCGCAATATCGCAAAATTCGGGATCAACCGTAGTTTTGCTTTCCGAATCAACAATTACCTCGCCGTAATTTCCCGACGGATAGATATTTACGCCCAATCCGTTAAGTACTTTTATATTGTTTTTCCCACCCAAAGTTACGGCATAAAGATTATTATTGAACATACAGATATTCTTGTACGATACGCCCTCGCGCTGAGAAAGCGTATCTATTTGCTGCTTTGTTCCGAAACGCCTGATCAAATAGTTTTTTAAAGAAAACGCTATCGGCTCCGCACCGCAATATCCCTGAAAAACATTTTCAGGATCCATCATAAGAAGCTGCTTGCCCGCTATACAGTAAGAATATTTTGTTTTCTCACTGTATACCACATGCTCGGGCATATAAATTGAGAGTCCCGAGAGCAGATCGGATTCGGGTTTTCCGTTTTTTTCAAGACATTTACCGTTTTTATCAAATATCAGCAATCTGTAATTACCGGTATCGGTTATAAAAATTCTTCCGCTTTTATCAACATAAACTCCGGTCGGATTGATTAAAGCGTCGCCGTCAAAGTCTGATATTTCCATTAACAGACGGCCGTCTTCCGCAAGCTTCAACACACGGTTGTTTCCGCTGTCGGCTATATAGATAAAATTCTCATCATCTATAAAAACATCATTCGGGGCAGAAAAAGAACTTCCCGAGTCCGACGCCACGCCGGTTATTGTAGTTACATATTCATATACATCGGGAATAACCGTGCGCTTTCCGTCATACACTACATAATTTGAACTCTCGGCGAGACATGTAATACCTAAGCCGGCCGTAACCGCCAAAAAAGCCGCAACGGCTTTAAATATTTTTTTCATTACCGTGCCTCCTATTCCTTTATGCCGGAGTGCGTCATAGTCTCAATTACCTGCTTTTGCATAATTACAAATATAAGTATGGTAGGCATTGTCATCAGAAAAGTGGTAGCCGCCGATGAGCCTACCCTTGCCATACTCCCGTTTTCGGAAATACTGCTCATAATAAGCGGCAGGGTTTTAAGCGATTCATCGGTTATATAAACCAAAGGACTGAAATAATCATTCCAGTTACTTATGAAAGAAAGAACTATGAGGGTCGCCCATGCCGGTTTCAGCATGGGGAAAACAAGTTTTGAAAATACCGTCCATTCCCTGGCGCCGTCAATGCGCGCCGCTTCAAGAAGAGTATCCGGAATCTGCTCGCAGAATTGTTTCATAAGAAACAGGTTATATCCAACCGCAATTTTAGGTATAACAAGCGCCGCGAGCGTATTAATAAGCCCCAAAGCGCCTGCTATAATATAATTGGGTACCTGAGTAACATGCGTAGGGAACGAAAGCGCCGCAATAATAAGCGCAAATAAGAATTTTCCGACAATAACTTTTTTCTTTGAAAGTCCGTAGGCTGCCATTGCCGAAAAAAGTATTGTAAGCGCCACTACCGCCGAAGTTGTAACCGCGCTGTTAAAGGCATAGCGCAAAAACGGTACGGAGCTGCTGTCAAACGCCCCTATAAGCGATGAAAAGTTTTGCAAAGTCGGGTTGCGGACAAAAAATTTCGGCGGGAAAACAAACAGTTCATTATCGGGCTTGAATGCCGTAACTATTACATACACAAGCGGTAATACCGTAAAACACATCATAAGACTGACGAATGCATAGCGGAAAATTTTGCCCGCCGAAATACGCATATTCCCCGTTTTTCCGATTTTCAACCGTATTCCTTTTTCAACAGACATATTGACCTCCTAATCGGAAAGCAGCTTCATAACAAAGCGGTTAATACCGAAAGTAAACACAAACAGCACTACCGATATTGCAGAAGCATATCCCATTTCAAAGCGAATAAACGCATAATCGTACAAATGCGCAACTATGGTATGCGCCGCGTAATTGGGGCTCGGCATCCCCGCGAAACCGACCACTATATCGAAAACTGCAAAGCTGCCCGTTATGGCGTCTATGCAGCCGAAAAGAAGCTGCGGCTTCATTTGCGGAATTATAATATAAACAAGCTCCTGCCATGAAGAACGTATACCGTCTATCTGCGCCGCTTCCAAATACTCGGTATTGATATTCTGAAGTCCCGCAAGAAACACGAGAAAACCGTTTCCCATGCTCATCCATACCTTTATCAGAATGATAATGTAAAGCAAATATCTGGCGTCCTGCGTGAAAAGAATAGGAGAGTCAATAATGCCCAGCTGAATAAGCAGATTATTTACAAGACCGTAGCGATCCGAAGAAAAGAGATAAAGCCACACAACAGACATAGCTATGCCGCTTGTAATGCTCGGCGCATAAAAGCCTATTGCAAAAAGGCTGCGGCATTTCATCTTATTTATAAGACACGCCATACCGAACGAACAAAACAATCCTATCGGACCGGATATCAGAGCAAAAAGAAGTGTGTTGCGCACGGAAATTCCGAACACATCATCATTTAAGAAAAGCTCCGAGTAATTTTCCAAACCGACAAAATTCGGTTTTTGAAGCATATCATAGTCGGTCAGGCTTATAAGGAGGGATATAATTACCGGAAATGCCACAAACGTGAAGAAAAGTATCATAAACGGTGCAACAAAAAGGGTTCCCGAAATATATTCCTTTATATTACGGCTGCGTTTGATTTTGCTCATCGGTTATCCCCCTTTTGGCTGAGCTTTGATTGCCTTTTATAATAACTTTTCTGGCGGCGGCTAAGCTCCATATTGATTTGCTCCGCGGCCTCTTCCAGCGAATCGCGCGCCGATCTGTCCTGAATGACGGTGCGGTTTATTGCGTTTACCAAATGGCGGTTGCTGAAATAGCTGCCCAAAACCACCGGAGTTTCCTTTGCGTTTTTAAAGGCGCTTTCTATGGCAATTCTGTCGCTTTTCGACCAGGGCAGCGCCGAAAATGCTTTCATATTTGCAGAAAACCAACGCGCCTGCGCCCCGATTCTTCCCTCAACAAGCTTTGAAAATGTCATTTGGGTTTCCGATGATGTCCACCACTTTAAAAAATCCCATGCACCGTTTTTATTTGCGGCATTTTCAAGAATTATACAGCCGTCAACCGCCGTTCCGCTGTTGGTTCGGTTTATATTGCCGTCAGAATCCGCATGTCCGGGTATAGGCGCGATTTTCCAGTTACCCGCGATTTCCGGAGCAGCATAAGCCAAAAGCAAATACTGACTTGCGTTTTCTATGCCGAGCGGTATTTCACCCGTGCGGAAACGGTTATAAAAATTAGCCGAAACGGGCACCTCGTTATCTGTGTACAGCTCGCAAAATTCCTTGAACGCGGCATAAGCCTCCGGCGTATTAAGAGCAGATGCGGAACCGTCTTCGGTGTAGTAATTACCGTTATACTGATACAGAAACATATCAAATATTTGCGGTACGAATATTTTCATGTTATTTCGGCTGAGCACCGGCAGAACGTTGTCATAAAGCTCCTGCCATGTTTCCGGCGCCTTAATGCCCAGATTTTCAAATATATCCGTACGGTAATACATTACTCTGAACGAAATGGATTCGGGCAGAGCAAATACCTTACCGTTAAAGCTGAACGGAACAAGGCTCTGCTCTAAAAACCGATCGGAAATATCCTTAAAATCCGCAAATTCCGTCAGGTCGCATACTGTGTTTCTGAGCGCATACTCAACGGGCAGATCGTAAGAAAGCCCCATTACGGCGTCGGGAGTAATTCCGCTAGACAACGCTAAAAGCAACGGGTTTACCGAGCTTGCAATGGAACCCGAGGGAAGTATATGAAAATTAACCGGTCGTCCCGTTTCTGATGTAAATGTCGAATCCGCAGTTTCCTGAATCAGCTGCGCCCATTCTCTGCCGCGGCTGACCCATACGTCAATCGCCTTTTTACTGCCGTCGCTTCCGCTTACGGCAGTATAGTCACGCGTAAACGAGGCAATAAAGTTCTGAAAGGTTGCGGATACCTTTTTTAAAAACGAACTCTTCTTATATTGCGGCTCCGCCCGGGGCGGCAGCAGTTCGATTGTATCAAGGCTCAGAGGTCCCGTCTGAAGCGTTTCAGCCCAATTCGACAGATTGGTCAGCATTGTATTTAAGTCCTCAAGCCGGTTTGAAATGAACGTCGGTCTTTCAACGAGCCGATCCAGATCGGAAAGCGCCGATTTAAGATTGCCCTCCATTGTGGAGTTTTTCGCCGCAATTAAATCAACCTGTTTTCTGCATTCCGCAATATTATCGCGGATATTTTTCATTCGCTCGGTCAGATCCGGTATTTCGGTTTCGAGAGAATAGTTATAATTGGGGTCGGGTGAATATCCCGTTATCCGTGTTATGTCAAAAATCAGACTGCGCAGGCTGTCCGCCGTATCATTCATTTTCTCTATCACGGAGGTTACGGGCTCAAATGTCACACTTAGAGAAATTTCGTTTTCACCTTTTTCAAACTGAAAGATATACGGGTTGCCGTCCTTATCGCCTACCGTCATATCCTGCCACTTATTACCGTATGAAAAAGTGATACATTCCGCTTCGGCAAAGGGCGTTTCACCGTTAATTTTCAACGACCTATATGACGCAAGCCCGCTGTTCCAGTTTTGAAGAAAACGAAAATGTATTTTATACAAACCGTTTTCGGGAACATTTACCCGCCAGCGGATTTCCTGATTGCCCTTTGACCACGAATATCCGCCGATCGTGTTGAGACGGACATGTGTTGCCTCATACGGCGTGACCGACGGATCGCTGTCGGCCTGAATAAGTATTGAAGCCTCCGATTTCGATATTACACATTCATTATCCTCGGCTTCCAGCAGTAGTCTTTTTTCAGAGGCTGCATAAGTATACCCTTCGGCAGCCTCTTCATAGGAATAATTTTTTTTCAGCGGCACCACGGCAATTTTATCAATTTCCAGCGGCTCGTTTATGTACTCAAGCGATAATGTGTTTATTCCCTCGTTAAAATAAAATTTTAACCGACCGGAATTCTTTCCCGTATCATCGGATAGATGCTTTGTTTTTCTTTCGGACACCTCTTTCTGCACAGGTACAACATCATCGCCCGATAGGTTTCTGCCCGGCTTTCCCCCGTCTGCCCATTCTCTGTCAAATACTATTTTCGACGCCTCGGCAAAAGGAAGCTCACCGTTTATTGTAAGTTTTCTTGATGGGGAAAGCGTAGAGCCCTCCAACGGCAAATACGTTATATCTATTCCGTACAGCCCCGACTCGGGGATGTTAAGAGTCCAGGAAACCGTTTCGGTATCCTCGGTTTGCGAAATGCCGCCCGTGTATTCGCTTCTGCTCGGGGCATTGCCCGTAAAGCCGCTGTATGAATCGCCCGTAATTTCAATGCGGCAATTCGGTGACTGCACACCGGATTGCTCTGTAAGGGACAGCGTTCTGTCATAATAATCGGCCCTTGCAATAAGCGGCGACATAATTACAGCCGCTGCGGAAAGCATAATTGCCGTAACCGTATGTAGTTTTCCTCTGAACCGATTTTTCATATAGCTGCTCCTTTGAAATGACTTGCAAATTATGCTGTTTTTTTCTTTTTCCTTACAATAAATACTATGATTAAAGCCAGAGCAAGAACAAATACAGCCAACGCCGACGGAATAATTATACGCATAGGGTTAAAATTACCGGTCTCTGCGGCAGGTTTGCCCGGTGCGGAAATTTTGAATCCGGTTTTTACCCCGTCATATTCCACCACAAGGTAATAATTGTTATAAACCCCCGCATTTCCGTTTACAATATAGCTTTCTTCATCGGCAATATAAAGCTTCACGCCCTCTGCCGTAACAAAAGCGCTCTTTAATCTGTCAGCCGACATAACCGAGGTGATTATAACCGTATCGCCTTCAAGTCTCACGAGGTTCTTCGCCGCCGTTTTAACGCTGATAAGCGCTGCGGCGTTTTTATTCTCTTCATCGGGGAATATTTCCTCCTCAACCAATACCCTGTTTGACACCGTAACCTCTTTTTCGGGTATTTCCGGAACCTCGGGTTTGATTATTATAACGGTATCGGGCACAATATCATCGGTTACGATTTCAATATTAATGCTGCCGATTTTTATCCCTTTCCGTAAAATGTCAACGGTAAAGCTGCCGGTTGCCCTGCTGCCGCCGTTCACTCCGTTCGGAAGTGACAGACTGTACAGAGATGGGGATATTTTAAGATGCCCGATAATATCGTTATAGGTCATGTTGACGCTGTGTATTCTGATTACATCTTTTGAAACGGCTACAGAATCATTGCCGTCGGATGAAACGGTATATCTGTCCGCAAGGTCGCCCAATGACATACGCAGAAAATCCAAAGACGGATACGCATATGCGCTCTGCAAAGCAATGCTTTTGTTTTTAAAGCTGCCGCCTCCCGATACCGTTACTTCTTTAATATCAATAAAGGAAAGCTTTTGTCCGTCGGAAAAACTCTCCAGGGGCAGTATTACATTCCCCTTAAATCCGCCGAGAGACAGCCTGTCATTCATAGGTACCGTGCTGCCCGACTCCTCGGGGCTGTTAAAGTAGTATTTGCCGCTGTCGAAAACATATTTGTTTCCGTGTTTATCGGTAAGAGTAACGGTAAGCGTCGGATCGGAAACGCCCTCCGGGGTCTCCAGCCAAAACATAATTCCGTTCGCATACTTTGCCTCTTCCGAGCCGAACAATTCGTTTGCAAACGATATGCTGAATGCCGACGACGGCGTAACGGCTACCGCGCCGCTACCGTTCAGTAAAACGCGGCTCTCCTTTCCGCCGGCAACCGAAACGTCCGAAGAGTCATTCAGGGCGTTAACTACATGCAGTTCGGCCTCCGCGGAATCATTTCTTCCCGGAGCATAGCCCGCTGAAGTTACGTATTTTACGGTTGCGCCTGCCGCTGCCTTTTCAAGATAGCTCTCTATATTTGAGTAAAGCCCCAGTGTATCAAATATATATTCATAGTGCGTATCCCTGTCGTTGCTCCGCCTGTTGTTTATAACCAGCTCCGGCTCTTCTGTATCTTCAAAATACTTTGAGGCGGTTGCGTTAAGGGGCTCGCTTACCGTTTTTCCGTCCGCAGTATATACGCGACGCATTGAATCAAACGGTATAAACACATATGATTTTGTACCCTGCCTGTTTTGCAGAATATTCCGCGCCTTTACGGTAAATACCGGAGAACCTGATGACTGCGCGTAATATACCGGAGCTTCTGGAACAAATTCAAAATACTCACCCTCACGGATTTTAAACCGTATTCCCATATCCGTGCTGCTTACTCCGGCGGGCAGATTGGCATAAAATGCAATACCGAGGGTTTTTTCGGTATTTTTATTCTTTTTAAGCAGAACAGAAGCATTGTGATCGGTACCGGCTGTTTCGGGAATAAGTGCAACAGCGCTTCCGTTCGGCGACTTGCCCGTAACAGAAACCGAATACATTCCGGAATCCTCAATCTTCCAGGATGAAATCTGTTCGCCGTCATTCAGAATATAATCGCCGTACCCCATTGCCTTACGCATTGCGCATATATATTGCCGCGTACCGCCGTAGAATCCCGGTCCCCCGATAGCTGCGGTCTTATTATTGCCGCCTATTTCAAAGGTAATAACCGCATTTTCCGCATTTGCAAGCCCGGATAAGGCGACGGCGGGTTCAAGCGAAGTAAACGGTATGAAGACAAACGCGGTTTTTCCGCTTAATTCCGAAATTTTTTCCGAATTTACCGGTGTGCCGTATTCATCATTAAGGGAAAGATAGGTGAAGTTGCCGGTGCTGAGACTGTATACACTGTCATTGACACCTAAGCTCACCGAATCTATTACCGACCCTGCGGAAAGATCCGCAAAGAAGGATATTCCCGTTGAAAGCTGCCAAAGCTCGCCCTTTTTACGGGTAATTTCAAAGGATACGCTTTGCGTTGAGCCGCTGTTTGCCGTGATATCCAATACCTCGATACCTGTAGGTGAACTGTCGTTTTTACGGGTTACGGCATTACCGCCCGTACTGACATTTAATTCTTTCAGTATATAAGGATAGTTTCCGAGCGAATCGTTTCCTTCGTCAAATGAATTTTCAACGAGATTTTTATAGCCGTCTTCGCTTGAATAAAATCCGATACTGTCGTATATGAAAGCGCTGTTCACGCCGGAATTCTGCACCGTCTGTATAATTTCCGCCGTTATTCCGTGAGAAAGATCAAGGTTTGACGTCATTCCGGCAGGGTCGCCCGTAAATGCCTCAAACGGAATAAATACCAATCCCCTGAAAGACGCCTCAACGGTTTTCTCGGCACGGTAAGACAAAGCGTCATTTACCCTGATTATAAATGTAACCGTTGCGGCAGACGGCGCGTCAATATAAAACGATACACCTTTGGCTTTCTTAATTACAAATGACCCGAGATTCATATTGAGCATGACTGAATTTACGGTATCATTTGCAATACGGCTTATCACCTCGGCTGACATGCCGGTAGAGGTTTTATCCTCAACAATTCTGACCGCCACCGCCATATCGTTTACGGAACGGAAATCTTCAGCCGACGAGCAGGAATTGAAAATAATATTGCCGGATGTATTGCCGCTTTGATCATGTTTGCAGTTTTTCACAAGCCGGATATATTCTTCCTCAGTCCTGTAAAAGCCCAATTCATCGATAACAAAGCAGCGGTTATACGCGTTTCCGTCCGAATACTCCTTGGTAAAACGAATTTCGGAACGGCTGTTTGCAATATAATTTATATTATCGGCAGCCGTAACGGTTGCGTCCGCCGTATCTCTGAGACTTGTGTAAGGAACGAATATATATCCCTCAAAGCCCTGAAGATTTTCCAGTGCTTCGGCAGCGCTTACTTTTTTCCGATTCCCGTTTTTATCAACGGTCACATAATCCGCGGTGTACAGAGTTTCGTCCTCAAAATGCCCGGAGGAAAGAGTATATGCATGATATTCATCCGCATAAAGAGTCAGATTAAAGTGTGTGCTCTCCACCTTATCGGGAAAGCATGCGTAAAACGCAATTCCCTCCGCTTTTCCGGCTGCGGAACCGTTGTCCGTATCAAGTACGGCACCAAGCCTGAGCGAATGCCACTCCGCAACTGCGGAAGTGTCGGTAATTGCAATTGCGTCTCCGTAAGGTGAAGAGCGGCCGTCAATCTCCACCGAGGTATAATTGTTGCCGTCGCGCATAACAGTCGTCAAATCCGCGTCATCACCGTGGTTTGCAACATAGTTCCCGTCATTTTCGGTCTTTGTAATATTGTATTTTTTATAAACCGTTTCAATATACGAAAGCTCATCAGAATAAAAGCCTATCTCATCAAAAATGAAATCGCGTCCCAGTTCATCCTCGTTCATTCTGTAATGGGAAATTCTGATTTGGAAACTACCGCGCGACTGCAATTCGTTCGGGTCTATTTTGCCGCCGTCGTGCGCGGTAAGGGATGAATACGGAATAAACACCCAGCCCTCAAAGGCAACCTTATCATAAAGCGTCTGACGTGAAGAAACGCCTATAACGCTTCCGTCGCTGTTTTTCGGGATATAGTATATAGGACCGGTATTATTCGGGTAGAATTTGCTGTCATCCAAATAAAGCATAACCGTAACCTGCGATTCGGAAATACCGCCCGGCATACGCACATACATAGCTATACCCTCGGTATTTTGCAGCTTCGCGGATGGGTCGTTTACAATATTGATATGATCCCATGTGTTATCGGAGCGAACCTTTGTGGGTACTATTGAAACCGCCGTACCGAAAGGTGTTCTTCCCGATACAAGCCTTACCTCCGTACCGATTTTCGTTGCGGTGACAGCTGAAAGATCGTCAAAGGATTCCGCAATATAGTTTGCGTCCGTATCCTTTATCGGCTTGGCGTAGGAAAACGGATCGCGGTAAAAACCGATTTCGTCAAATATATACGGCTTATTTATCGCCTTTTCATCCGCTTTAAAGCGCAGCGTGATCTGCCACTGATCCGCGTTATCCGTTATATCCCGCTCAAGCCCTTTAACAGAATCAAACGGTACGAATACAAATCCGCAGAATCCCGCCTTACCGTTCAGTATACCGTCCGCCGCGTCAGATGAAACCAATGCGCCGCCGTTCTTTTCAAGATAGTATATTTTTTCACCGGGAACCGCGCCCGAATAACTTCTGCCGCCTGCCAATACCTCAAGGCTTATGCCGCCGGCGTCTGTTCCTTTCGGAACATTGGCGTAAAACGCAAAGCCGTTGGTCATGGAAATGTTATATACCGGCTCACGCTTCAGTATAATTGCCGCCCCCGCCGACTCAAAGCCGGATTTCAGCGGAGTTACCGATATCGCATTTGAAAACGGCTGACCCTTTGAAACCTGTTCAACCTTAAGGTATTCCTCATACCCCGGCTCCGCAAAAAACGTTGCGCTGTCCGAAGCATTATTTGCCACATATTCGTAAGCCCCGTGAAGCTCTCTCGCCTTTTCGGCATAGGCTATGGGATCGGAGTAAAAGCCCAGTTCGTCAAATACATATGTTTTATTCAAAAGCGATTTATCAACCTGCGCCGTGTTGATCCGCCATTCAAACCGCGTAGCATTATTTATAATTCCGCGCTTACCGGACATTCCTTTAAAGGAGTCAAACGGCACAAACACAAAACCGCTGAATCCCTGCATATTATGCGCAATAAGATTCGTTGCGTAGTCCTCTGTAATCGTATCGGAGCCGTCGGCAAGGTAGTACACCTTTGCGTCGCCTGTTTTATCGTACCAATAATCGGTATTGTTTATAAACAGCAGGGAATCAAGCGCGGGATCGGCGTCGGACTGCGGAACCTTTAAATAAAACGCTATTCCGTTTGTAGCCGAAATGTCCCATTCCCTGTCAACGTTCAAAACAAATCCGGTTTTGTAAAGATTCCACCCTGAGCTTGAGTTGGTCATGGAAATTGACGCTCCGTAAGGCGACGCTCCCAAATTGCTTTGTTCTATGCGTATCTGATTGGTCATATCCCACTGTGCTATGACCGTATCGGCAGCGTTGCTGCCGTCATTTGCAATATAGTTTGCGCTTTTGTCAACATAAAGAGCCTTAACCTTCTTTATGTAGCTTAAGGGATCCGAAAAATAGCCCAGTTCGTCTATTATATAATTTTTGCGGTAATCGGTTATATCATCGGAAATAATACTTATGCGCAGAGAAACATTTTTTGCGGCCGCAACAGAAGCAGCCGAAGCAGTATTTCCATTTTTCTGCAAGGCATTGTACGGAAGGAAAAACCACCCTTCCCAGTCCGATTTTCCCTTAAAAGGATAATCGGAGCCGTTATTTGTTATCTTTTCTACCGTATCGGTGCCCTTTGCAACATAATAAAAATTCCCGCCTGTGACCGGATCATTGTAATAATGTCCGTCGTCAAGATAAATCATTGCCTGCATGCCGCGCCCCGTGTTTTTGGGCAGCTTCGCATAAAACGCAATACCTGCGGTACGGGTAATATCCAGCTCATCCCCGGCGGGCAAATCAAACTCTGCCCAGAAATTGTTTGCGCCTGCTTTTTCGGGATAAACCGTATAAGCCATACCCATATTTACCGCGTTGTCAATTTGGGTAAGAGTAACGGAATCGGTAGTACCGCAAATACGCGCCTTTGTCCCGTCGGCCGCGGTATTTGAAAGGTACTCGAGACCCTTAACGGCAGCTCCGTCATTTTTAAGACAGTATGCCGCATATGCCAGCTCATCGGAATAAAATCCGAAATCGTCGAATACATAGCTTTTCCCTGCAAGATTCGGAGCATTTTCCGCTGTTCTTGCGGGGCACAGCCATAGCTCGGGAGTTTTGACGGAATTAATAAATTCCCTGTCGGAACCGTTATATTTCGTTTTAAGCGAATCAAACGGTATGAATACAAATCCTTCAAATCCCGCGCGTTTGCTGAGCGGCAGAGAGTAATCTCCCCACGAAAATACTTCGCTCGTTAAAGTTTCGGAATCCTTGGCAAGATAATAAATCGGTTTACCCTGTTCGAGCTCATTCCAAAATTCGGAATCGTTTTTATAGAAAAGCAAATCAAGGCAGGGGTCCGTTTCGGAATCTACTGCCGGCGCCTTAACGTAAAAGGCAAAACCCTTTGCGGACTGCATGTCGAATTCGTTTTCAACCGGCATTTTAATTCTTATTTTATCAGCGTTCCACCCGGAATCACCCAAAGTCATTTTCATTGCCTCGCCGTAAGGCGTAATGCCGCTTTCAAGCTGAGAAACCGTTGTTTTGCCTTTGAGCGTATTCGGAACGGTCACTGTCTCGGATACATCCGAACAATTATTTGCAATGCTGTTTGCCTGCTTCGGAGTTTCTCTGTGAGCCTCCGCCCGTGCAGCGTAAGCCAGCGGGTCCCTGTAAAATCCGAGTTCATCAAACACAAACGTCCTGCCGGCAAGCCCCGAATCGGTTCTCGCAACATTGAAGCGCATTTCAAACCTGTCCATTCCGCGTATCATTTCAATATCTTTACCCTGATTATCGCTCCATGTACATTTAAACGCCTCATAAGGGATAAAAACAAATCCCTCAAACCCCGATTTCGAGTGAAGCGGCAAGGAATAGTCGGACCATTGAAATTCCACGGATGTAACGGTCGTACTTCCCTTTTCAATATAATAAATATGCGATCCCGGAACCAGTTCGTTCCAGCAGTAGCGGTCGGTATTCCACAGCCATAAATCAAGCGCGGGGTCAAGCTCTCCGACATCCGGCGCCTTAACATAAAAGGCAATACCGTTAGTCATTGAAAGATCCTTTTTCCCGGCGTCCAATACAATTCCGGTTTTATTCATATTCCACCCGGATGACGCCGTGGTAACGCCTATAGCCGCACCGTAAGCCGAAACACCCGCGGGCTCCTGCGAAACGGTCACCCCGTCATACCCCGCGGGCAGCTTAACCGTGTTTGCCGCGTCTGTGCCGTCGTTGGCGATTATTTCATATTCACCTATGTCGCTTTTGGCTTTTGCAGCCTCAATATAAGCCAACGGCTCCGTATAAAGCCCTATTTCGTCAAATACAAATGTCTGATTCGCAAGCTCGGGAGCCTGATCAGGGCGGCGGGCTATGCCCACGCGCATTTCAAAATAAGAGGCTTCGTTTATATATTTTCTGTCCTGCCCGTTATATTTGGTTTTAAGGGAAGAAAACGGTACGAAAATAAATCCCTTAAACCCGCCGCGGTCGTGACCTGGCAAAGAATAGTCGTCCCACGAAAACACGGTTTTTTCAATCTTATCCGAACCGTTTTCCACATAAAAAACGGGTTTGCCCGGCTGCAATTCATTCCAAAAGCAGTCATCGTTTATATACCACCATATGTCCATGGCGGTATCCGCGCCGACATCAGGCAGTTCGCAGTAAAACGCATACCCCTCTGTTGCGGAAATATCCCAATGACTTTCCGGGTTTATAACGATTCCCGTTTTATAATTGTTCCAGCCCGACTCTGTGTCCCCGACCGTAAGTCCTATAGCTTTTCCGTATCTGCTCAGCGGATTATCCAATTGTGAAAAGGTGATTTGCCCGTCCTTGCAATTCCATGCAAGCTTTACGGTTTCACTCGCATTATCGCCGCTGTTGGCAATATATTCGGTACCGTATTCAACACCCACGCCGCGCACATACGACCCGGCATTTTCATAAAAGCCTATTTCATCGAATATCCAATCCTTGTTATAGTCGGATACGGCGGTTGACGCCGTTGCAAGCATAAGCTGCACCGACGAAGCATTAGCAACGCTTTGCGCCGTGAGGGAAACGCCGTCCTTTCTGAAAGCGGAATACGGCAGGAACACAAATCCCTCATAGCCCGATTTTCCGCTAAGCACGCCGCCCTGCTCCGACAGGCTCTGCCAAATGACATCCCCGCCGTTATGAGCCATATAACCTATATCCGTATCCGACGGGGTAACGGAATAGCTGTCTGTTCCCCCGATTCTGAGCGCCACGCGCAGAGTGCTGACTGTAACCTCGGGTAGCTTCACATAAAACGCAATTCCGTGCGTCTTTGATATTTTCCATTCCGCCTTCAGGGGCAATTCCGCTATTGTGAAATAATTATGAGCGTCCTCTGCCTTCGGGAAGAATGAAAATGCCTTTCCGTACGGCAAGGATTCGGTTATCATGTGAGTTTCAACATAGTTTGCGCCGCCCGGCTGCACAGACACGGTGTTCAGGGCGTCATCACCGTTATTGGCAATATAATTATACTCTCCGGCAGCAAATATCCGGAAATCAAAAAGATTAAGTACATCCGCAAAGGAACCGATAACAATAAGTGCTGCAATAACCGATGCCAGAACTCTTTTTTTGGTTTTGGTCATATTTTTCACCTCTGAAATGTTTTGTTATTCGTATTGAAAAGTTATTTTGCAGCCCTGTCATAGGCAGCCTGATACACCGCCAGATAATCGTCGACTCCCGCCTTTTTAAATTTATTGACCCAGGAGTTCCATCCGCTGCCGAGGTATCCGGTATATGATGAATTGCCTTGCATCATCTGCTTGCACTGGTACCAACCGGTATCGAAATTAAGATTTGAATTCAGCTTATTTATTGTCTTTACTTCCTTTGCGGTAAAGGTTACGTCACGCAAAAGATTCGTAGGCTTCTGTTTGCCGTAAATGGAAACAGCGTTTTTATTATATTCGTTTATCTTTGTTTCAAAGGAGGTAAGCGATTTGGGGCTTGCGGTGAAATAGTCGGTATATTCCTTACCGAAATTGCCCGGAATAGCGCCGACCGGAGACTGCGAACGTTCTGTTTTTCCTTCGGGAACATCAATATAATACTTGCCGTTTGCCGCTTTCTTCATGAAAACGTTTGTATAGTTCTTGAACGCATTACCCTCTGCCGAATAGAAATAATCAAGCCAGCGCAGGGCAACCTCCTTGTTGCGGCAGCTGCGGAAAATAACGGTTGCGTTTCCGTAAACCTTGGGGCTGTAACGCTTAACACCCGCTTCAAGATTTTTGCCCACCTCGGAAGCCGGGGCTGTAGGCACAGGCATAAGAACATAATCGTCAAACAGATCTTCGCTCATACTTGTATAGGGAGACGACCAAAGGAAGCAGCCCACCTTACCGGTGCTGAGCATCTGCTGAAATTCCGTTTCGGATATCTGCGGATCCTGAAGTTTGGCAAGCCCCTGATCCCTCAGACGTTTCCAGTAAGACATTCCGTACTGCATTTCATTCATGGTGAAAATGTACTGTGCCTTGCCGTTTTTATCAATCATAACATTGTTAGCCCACTCAAAATATACTCCCCACGGTCCGAAAAGGTCGGGCAGATAGCAGTTTGCGCTGAAAGGAATCTGATTTGCCACGCCGTCGCCGTCGGGGTCGTTGTTTTTAAATGCCTGAAGCACTTTCGTAAGCTCCGTAGTGGTTTTCGGAACCGAAAGTCCGAGCTTATCCAGCCATTTTTTATTTATATTCCAATATGAACCCGGCAGGCTTTCCTGAATCATGGGCAGGGTATAAATCGCTCCGTTCTGCTGTACAATAGCCGCTTTTACATCACTGTCCGATTTCATTAAGGAATAAAGGTTAGGCGCGTATTTTTCAATACTGCCCGACATATCCCAAAGAACCTTTCCGGTTCCGTAGGTATAAATATCGGAGTCGCTCAGAACGCCCTCAACCGAAACAAATATATCCGGATAGTTTCCGCTTGCCATAAGCATTGTTATGCGATCCTTGAGCGCGCCCGCCGTAACAAGATTCCAGTTGATCTTTACGTTTGTCATTTTCTCATACTGTTTCGTAAATTCCATTTGATTCCAGTCGAGCGGGTTGCCGTCGCTGCGGTATGTAAGTATGGTAAGCTCTACCTTTTCGTCAACTATCGGAAATCCCGTGGCATGGAAACCGTCGCCCTCATGGCGGTCGGTATCGGTGCCGGTCGCTTTCCCGCCGGTGCCGCTGCCTTTATTACCTTTTCCGCCGCTTTTGTCGCTTTCGGTACCGCCGCTCACAGCGTCTGAGTTTTCAAATGCCTCGTCACCGAAAAGCCCGTCATTCAAACCGCTTTCGGTCTGCTTTTTTCCGCAGCCGGTAAAGCAGGTAAACATGAGGACAAAAGATAAAATTAAAGATAAAATACTACGACGTTTCATTTTGCACTCCTCCATTTGATTTTAAAGCCCGGAATGACTCTTCGTCATCTGCCAATAAGAATACTGATTTTCAATGCGTTCTTTTATATCACCGCCCGCTTTTTCTCCCTCTTTACGGGCGCGGTTTATAATCGAATCTATTTTGTTCACGCTGTTTCCGTACATTTCCGCTCCCGAGGGAAGTCCCCATTCATAGCAGAATACATCGCAGCTGTCGTTTGCGTCGGTAAGCGCCTCATAAAATTCATACATGGTTTCCGCTGCGGGGCCGTAAAGTCTTTTGCAGGCTGACATCATTATATCTTTAAACGAGAGATTACAGTTCCACATAGCCTTTGCGGAAACATACCATGTAGGCCAACGCAATTCAAAGCAGTCGAAATCATTGCTTTCATAGTCGCCGTTCGGTCCCTGATCGATGTATATATACTGACAGCCGTTTGATTTAAGCCACCGTGCGTTATCAATAAAGGCTTTCCCGGGAACCCAGAAGCGGTAACGCCACTGATTATCTCCGGCGGCACCGGGGCAGTTCCACTCATAAAGCGCCTGTTTTCCGCCGAGCGACTTCCAGTTGAGATAGTTTTTCATAAAATCTGCCGTGCGTTCCATTCTTCCGTCGTTATACAGCCTTGCGGTACTCTTTGCGACGGTAAGGTTTTTGGTTTCATCAAAGCTGTTGCCTTTACGGATGGTACGGGTAACCCCGCCCTGACGGCACATGGTAATGAGAACGTTATCCTCAATTTTTTCCCCGAGTTGCTCCAATGTCGGGGCATTGAACGTGCAAACATACGAATAAATCATAAGCGTTTTATCGGGGAACTCATCCTTAACCGCACGGGCGACTATATTCGCGAACTTTACAAGCTGAACTGTAAAGCTGTCGCCCATCTTTTTACAATTCTCACATTCGCAGAAATTGCCGTAATCCGGATCGTTTTTACCGCCGTTTCCGTCGTTCTGACCTATCGAAACACCCGTATATTCCGGATTCTCACGGAAAAACTGACGAACGCATTCTATTACACGCTTTTGCACATCGGGATTTGACAAACAGCATTGCCACCATTTAAGACCCTCGATTGAACGCACGCCGTTGACCAGTGCAAAAACATCGTTTGTGGTTCCGTACTCTGTCGGTGAAAAGAACGTAGTGAATTTATGGTTGACCTCGGTGGGCTCGCCGCCCAAAAACCAGCGGTTGGCAAGCATCGGGTTAGACGACATATCCCCCACGGCAACACGGTTAAAGCGCGACGGAAAGCTCGGCCGTGAAAGAATATCGCAGCACGGCACAAAAACCGTATCGGCGGTCGGAACAACATTCCAAAGCTCGTCGTTTGCAAACCATCCGAAGCCAAGGCTTTCAAGCAGCGCCGTCACCGCAAAAGCAGTGCCGTTATAACCGTTTTCATCGTTTCCCGCCACCACCATAATATTAAGACTGCTGACAATTACAAAGCCCTCATTACCCGGATAACCGGACGGAATTTCAACTCCCAGCTTCTCGGTATAGGAATTTTTGCCTACCAATATCTTGTTTCCCTCAACATCGGCCGTATCGTCGGTAATTTCAATCACGGGAATTGTCTGCCCGGTCATTGCCTCAAGATTATCCGCCAGATCCCATGCCGCCGTATAAACCTTGGCGTCGCAATTTTTATCGTATAAAATCGAGCACTTTACTTCCCCGTTCTTTACAATGCAGAAATCGCCCTTTAAAAGCTTATAATCCTTTGCCGTAACCGCCGGTGACCCATCGGTACCCCCAACCGTGCTTACGGATGTCTCCGTCACCCAATTTTCCTCTTTTGTCGCCGTTTGCATCGTGCCCGTTGCGTCCACAGCGGCAAACACAATTTTCTCACCTTTTTTCTCCTCTTTGCTTTTCGGCGTACAACCCGAAGAAGCAATAAAAAGCGTTGAAAGCATAATACTTAATGCACCCCTTATAATTGTTTTGGTTTTCATTGCAGCACCCTCCTTTTTATTGAATCAGCGCCATTTTTTTGGTTTTTTCCCACTCTGCCCGCTGCTCCGCAATTCTTGCGGTTTGCTCTGCCGTAAGAGATTCCGCCGCCTCCGCTTCTGTGAGCTTTTCCTCCGCAAGCCGTGTATATTCATTGTCGTAAATCTCCCCCACAAGCGGCAATCCCCAGTTAAAGTGGGGATATCTGCAATGAGCGTTCGCCTCTGAAAGCACCGAATAAAATTCAAGCATTTTATCGGCGGCGCCGCCAAACAGCTTTTTGCAGGCGTCCGAAATAATATCCTTAAAATCAATTGAAGTATTGTAGCAGCTGCGCGCCGTACAGTACCACTGCACCCAACGCACGGTAAACGGTTTATTCACTCTTTCATAAGAGGTGTTCGGTCCCTGATCTATGTAGACAAAATCCACGCCGTTCTCATAAAACCATTTTAAGTTGTCGGTTCCCACATCGCCCTGTACCCAAAGCGCCTCTTTCCATGCCGGATTTGCAGCTCCGGGACAATTCCATTCATAAATTGCAATATGTTTTATTCCCTGCGACTTCCATTTCCGGAAATTCTCCGCAAACGGCGGATGCTGCTCATCGGAGCATGCCTCGTCCGTTCTTATTTTTCCGGTAAAACCGCATTCCTTACAAAGCGTCAACTGAAGATTGGGAGAAATCGGTTCGGGGCATTTTTCGGCAGGTGCCTTATATGTACCGAAGTAACCGTAAAACATAAGAGTATGTTCGGGAAATTCCTTATACACAAGAGCTACGACTTTATTTGAGAACCTTAGCACCGCGCCGCTGAAATCAGCGGCAAATTTACGGCAGTTTTCACATTCGCACCAGTTTGCATAGTCTATACTTCCGGGTTCGCCGTTACCGTCGTTCTGACCGATCGAAAGCCCCGTCCATTCCGGGTGCTTCCTAAAGAAAGCGCACACCTTTTCCGCCATGCTCCGCTGCACCTCTTCATTTGAAAGGCACAGCTCCCACCATTTTTTATTTCGGGTTGAGCGCGTACCGCAGGAAAGAGCATAATATTCCGGGTGTTCCTTTTCGTATATATCGGGCGGAAAAAAGTATCCGTACTTATGTTCTATCTCGCTTTTTATTCCGCCGAGTCCCCATTTTTTCCCAAGCACGGGCTCCTGCTCCAAAACCCGGTTGCGGCGGCTGTTGAAATGCGGCTTGCTTACAAAATTTGCTGCCGGAAGTATTGCCGTGCCGCTTTCGGGAAACACCTGCCACAATTTATCCGGACCGAACCATCCGAAGCCCAGCGCTTCAAGCATCGCCGTAACGGAAAAATCCGTTCCGTAAAACGGTTCCGCGTCGTTTCCGGCGGCAAAGACCGCATTGCGGCTTACAAACAGTGAAAAAAACTCACCCTTGATTTTTTTAAGCCCGGGCGCGGCTTTAAATGCCGCCGCACCCAAATATATCGGAATACCGTTTTCGAAGCTCTGCAGCGGAAGCCGACAGCCCGTCATTTTTTCAACCGCGTCTGAAAATTCCGCCGCCGCATTCTGCGAAACAGCGTCGGGCTCCGCTACAATATAAGCACAGGCGCTGCCGTTTTTTACGAGTGCACAATCCGATTCTGCAAATTCGGGCAATGCCTTTATCGGTTCGGTTTGCCAAAGAAAATACGGATTTTCTTTCATATAAAGCCTCATTTCCATATATAAAATAATATTATTATTTTAAAAATGTTTTTATTGTATATATTCTACAGCAATAATTATACAACACCCTCACACATTTGTATTTGCATAATATAAAGTTGTTGGTGCATAATATGACTTTTTTGTCGGAAATGACAAGATACTGTAAAATTTTTCCTATGGGTTTACAGTCCTTTTATGCAAATACGACCCCGGTTGCAGTTAGTGCAACCGGGGTCTTCGGACTTCCCGTTTATGCCTGTTAAGCTATTGCCTTTTTCAGACGGATCATATCAATTACAGAAATTTTTCCGTCCTTGTCAATATCACAGCTTTGGTATACCTTATCGGTTTTTTCGCCTATACCTAAAAGAAGTTTACGCAGGTTAACCAAATCAGTCGTATTAACGCTGCCGTTATTATCGAAGTCGCCTGCGGCTCCGTAGCCTTCGGTCGCACTTTTTATATAAGAAAGCGGATCCGAATAGTAACCGATCTGGTCAACGATATAGTTGCGTTTATGGTCTGCCTGATTGCCGCTTATAATGCACAGCTGTATTTGGAAATTTTCAGCTGCGTTTACCGCTGCGGCATTTGTTGTCAGTCCGTTGCGCTGCATTGCGCCGTACGGCAGGAAGAACCAACCCTTAAATCCTTTTTTGCCCTGGAACGGATAATATCCCGGTTGGATCGTCTGGGTTTCAACCTCATCGCTTCCGTCAGCCACATAATACATTTTATTTAAAATAGGATCGTTATAAAACGCATTGTCATTAATATAAAAACGAACCTGCATGCTGCAATTATCAAGGTCATCGGGTATTTCAGCATAGAAAGCGACGCCCTTTGTCGCGCTTACATTTACATCGCCGTGCGGCAGCGGGAAGTGCGCCCAATAGTAATTCGGGTTGGTGCCTCCCGAATAAAGATTATATGCACGCCCCGTATGAGGAGAAGCCGCGGAGGAAACTGTGAAGTGCTCGTTATAATCGCTCCAGGCATTGAAATACGCAGCGTCATTTGCAACATATTCTACCGGATCAACATCAACGCGGCCCGCCGCGCTTTCCTCAACAAGAGCTATATACTCCAGCTGATCGGTATAATATCCGAATTCGTCAAGTATATAGGTCTGATTTGCAAGGGCGGCATCTGTGTTTGCTATGCTGACGCGCACTTCAAAGCTGTCGTAGTTATTCAGGTTTGAAATATCAATTCCCTCCCCGCCCCATGTATTCTGCATCGAGGTGAAAGGAATAAACACAAAGCCTTCGAACCCGGGCTTCCCCGAAAGCGGAAACTCCCCGCCGTTGAATGTTTCCCTTTCAACGGTTTCGGTTCCGCTTGCAACGTAATAAATCGGTTCTCCGTTTTTGAATGTATTAAGACAACGGCTGTCGGTGTTCCAGAAAATCATATCAAGAAGCGGGTTGGCACGGTTTGCGTCGGGTGCCTTTACATAAAAGGCAAAGCCGCTCATTTCCGAAATGTCGTTATCGCCCCGCGGCATCGCAAAGCCCGTCTTATAGCCGTTCCAGCCGCAGCCCGCTTCGCCGGCGGTCATCGCGTATGCCTTTCCGTATGGGGATTTGTTCTTAACCACCTCGGTTTTAACCTGATTCGTACAATTCCATTGGGGTTTAATCAATGCCTCGTCGTCGCCCTGGTTGATAATAATGCCCGATGTCTGAGCCGCGTCCGCAGCGGCAGCGCCGGACGGGATAAATGTGAGTGCCGAAAGAATACAAAATGTCAGAAGAATCGAAAAATGCTTTTTGAATTGCCTCATAAAATCTGCTCCTTTTATATTTTTTTACACGAAAATATGCCTGCACAGACAGCTTAAAACCGGAACGTGGCAAGGGAATCCGGTCTGTACATGCACATTCTTCTTCGCTATTATACAACATCGTTTTGCAATTGTATTTGCACAAAATGTATCAAACCGGTGCACAATCCGACTAAAATAGGAACTTGACAAGGCTTGATTTTATTGATACAATTAATAAAAACGAGGCTTTGCTTATAAATATTTTGTGTCAAATACCCCGTTGATATGGAGGTGTATAGGTAATGGACGATGAGCGGGTAAATGAAAATAATGAAATTAACATTCGGCATATCTACAATATGCAAATGCTTTGCTACAACGATAAATTCACAATAGAAAATACATACAATGAAGACTGGCGGCTTCTATGCGTTTACCACGGCGATGTTGATGTTTTGGTAGATAATGAATGGATTCCCCTTATAACGGGTTATCTTGTTTTAACCCCTCCCGGCGCGCCCTACGGGTTAAGAACAAAAAGCCATACCAATTCTCAGATTCTGCTTATTACCCTTGCCTGCAACGGAGAAAGCATTAACGAGCTTACAAACGAACCGCGCCGCGTTTCGGGACGGAATTTTGAACTGCTTAACGACATAGTAAGCGAAGCGAAATATGCCTTTAATCTTTATCCGAACAACCGGCAATACGATCAATACCTGCCGGATAAATCGATATCCTCAAGCACGCGTCAGATACTGAAAAACAAACTGGAGCTTTTTTTACTCGGATTTTTCAATTCGGGAAATAACGGCGCGAATTTTCTTCAGGAGGCTCCCACGGTTATGCTTTCAAAGCATATACTTATAAAACGTATTGAGGAGTATTTTGCGGAGCATATTTCCGAAAGCATAACCCTGAAAGAATTAAGCGAAACTCTGAACTTTTCGTCAAGCTATCTGAACAGCATTTTCAGAAACTCAACAGGTAAAAGCATAATATCCGCATTTACCGACATGAAGATAGAGCAAGCCAAAATATATTTGGAAAAAAACAACTATTCCGTTACACAAATATCAGAATCGCTGGGCTTTTCCTCGGTTCACTATTTTTCAAGAGTATTTAAAAAATCAGTGGGCTGTTCGCCAAGCGAATACCTTGAAAAATACAATATACAAAGGGGGAAAGGTTTTTATGAATGACTTTCATTTCGAAAAAAAGCCGTCGTTGAAAATTTTTTATAACCCTCATAAATGCAGGCTTTCAATTCACTGTAAAAAGAGCGTATTCAATTTTTCCGAAAGTGAGCCTTATTTTGAAATCGACATTTTCGGAAAAAATCACCGCATTAACCTTACATCCGCAAGACGTATACATACCGAAGACTTCAACACTGCGGTTGACTGCGGCGTCAGGGCGGTTTATGACTCGTTTTTTGTGGGTACAAAAAAGCTGCCGCTCACTATTGATACCACTGTTAGGATAGATAAAGAAACCGAATCGGTGATTTTTGAAAGCAAAATAACCGGTGACAATGAGGGAAGTATTCTCAGTTATCATTGGCCGCAGCCGATTGAATTCAATGACGAGGATCCCGACGCTTACACCGCTATACCGATGATGCAGGGTTCGCTTATACCCTCAAAGTGGCATAATACCATAATAGTAAACGACGGCAGATATTACAGTCATGACGCATATATGCCGTGGTTCGGTCAGCGTTGGAATAATCAGGGATATCTGATGACTACCATAACTCCGGAGGACGCCGGATATGACATTCAGCATATTCCGAGCGAATCCACACGCATATCTAATGTGTGGTATCCCTCGTTGGGGCGAATGAGTTATGAGCGTATATGCGAGTTAAAGCTTTACGAAAAATGCGATTATAATGATTTCTGCCGCAGTTACCGTTCATATATTAAAGAAAGCGGGAAATTCGTTTCATTAAAAGAGAAAACCGAAAGAAATCCATTGCTGAAAAAACGCATAGGTGTGCCGTTAATTCAGGATTATTTATTGGTTATTGCCGATCCTTCATCCATAAGATACTCTGACACACATCCCGAATGGAACCGCTATTTCATTACCTTTGACGAAAGAATCAGGCAATTGCAGACCTTAAGCGAGGCGGGGCTTAAAAAAGCCCAGATTCATATAGACGGTTGGGGAAACAAGGGATACGACAGCGCGCACCCCGATGTTTACCCGCCTAACAGAGACATAGGCGGAGCCGAAGGGCTTAAACGTTTTATTGAAGTGTGCCACAATCTGAATTACAGTGTTGATTTACACGATCAGTATCACGATTTTTATCGCAACGCACCCAGCTTCAATACGTTTCAGACGATTCAGGATTTTGAAAACAATATGCCCAGCGAGCGCAGCTGCTACGGCGGCGACCAAAATTATTTATGCCCTAAATTCGCGCTTCAATATATACGCAGAAATTACCGTATTCTGGAAAGCAACGGAATCCGGCCCGACGGTGTACATCTGGCGTCCTTTGCCGGGAGCGATATAGATGAATGTTATAATCCGGCGCATAAAATGTCCCGTACCGATTGTATAGCATGGCGAAAAGCCTCTATGTGTTATCTGCAAAGCAAGGGATATATCACCTGCTCCGACGAGCCGATTGATTGCTTTATCGACAAATTAGATACCGTTATTCATGCGCCGTATCTCCTGACGCCCATAGAATGGGACGGAATGTGCAACGGTATCCCCGTTCCTCTTTTCAGTTTGGTATACCACGACGCTATTATTGTTCCGTGGTTCGGGAATATCCGTCAAAAAGGCGGTTGGGGCATACCGAAAAGCGATTTCGCCGTATCTCACGCAATACTGAACGCCTCTCCCATAGGTCTTGAGATAGACGCGACAAAGGAAGAAATTTCGGTCGCAGTGAACTGCTGCAACATAGCCGCCGATCTTGCTTTTGTACCTATGCTGAAGCATGAGTTTTTAAGCGATAACGGGCGTATTCAGCGAACAAAATTTGCCGACGGTACAAATATTGAGGTTAATTTTGACACTAATGAAAGCAGAGTGAAAAGGTAATGGAAAAAATCGGTTTAATAGCAGATGAAATCACGCCGCGTATATCCGAAATATGCGATGAGATTGAGAGAATAAGCGAAAACAGATATAAAATCGGATATTGTTATTTATACCGGGGCGCTGCCGCCGACAAAAGTCAGTATTGCCAAAACTGGCTGTCCGAGCGGAAAATATCCGTCCCCGACCGTCTGCAGGAAGCACTGCGGAACTGTGATGTGCTTCTCACGGTTTGCTCCGAAACAACAGACACCTGTTCCCTGCCCCTGATGACCGGAAAGGATACATTTGTACTTTTGCCGGATGACTGCCGCAGTATTTCCGTATCCCGTTTGAGCGAAATAGCCGCCGAATACGGAACAAACGTCTGTTTCGGGGAATTGACGCAAAGTAGCATTCCGGAAAAGATAACAGGTTTTTTTAATCATGAGTAATAATATTCGTTTCGGAGCTGTAATTTATATCAATGAACTCAACCGTTTTTGGGTTGAGCAGGCGAAAAAATCCGGGATCAGTATTTTAGGGCTTCACCCAATCGGTGGTAAAACAGCCGATAAATTCGTCGGTGAAGCCATTGACCTTATTAAGAAAGAACGGTTCAAATCAGATATTAAAGCACTAAGGGACTGCGGAATAGCAGTTGAATATGAAATGCACGCGCTCTCCTTTATGATACCAAGGTGCCTTTTCGGTATTCACCCGGATTGGTTCCGTATGGATGAAAACGGAAACCGCGTAGCGGATTTTAACATCTGTCCGTCAAGCGCATCGGCGCTCGATGAAGTAAGCGGTAAAGCCGCCGTACTTGCCGGACTCTTCCCGAGCGACACACACGATTACCACTTTTGGATAGATGATGTTGCAAACGCCAAGTGTCATTGCCACCTATGCAGAAGCCTGTCGGCATCGGATCAGGCGATGATCATTTATAACGCGATCGCGAGAGGAATTAAAAGAAGCGATCCTCTCGGGCGGGAGTCCTATCTCGCCTATTGCGGCACTGCAGCCGCTCCCGTTACAATAAGCCCCGAAAAAAACATTTTCCTTGAATTTGCACCGTTTAACAGGGATCTTTCCGCCCCGATAAGTGACAAAACAAACCCGATAAATGCAAATGAAATATCACCGATTAACAGTCTGCTTGATTTTTTCGGAACGGAAAATGCCAGGATTCTTGATTATTGGTTTGATAATTCATTGCTTTCGGATTGGAAAATGCCGATGAAAAAATTTGTTCCGAATACAAAGGTTATAGAAAGCGATATACGCTTTTACACCGAGCTCGGTTTCAGAAAAATTACCGGCTTTGCCTGCTATTTGGGAGAAGATTATAAAAACATCTACGGAGAAGTACCTGATATATCCTTTAATTACCCCGCACAATGCGGACATATCTTTTAGTATTTACTTATTTGTGTGCGAAATGACGGACAAGGATATGCCATAGCTATGTGAAAGCACCCTGCGGGGTAATGTCCCGCAGGGTGCTTTAGTCTTGTCGTCATTCGGTCGTCAAACAGACCTGTTTTTCTGTGAAAAGCCCGTATTTACGGTACTTTCTTAGTAATGCAATTATTCCCACTCGCAACCACAAAACCGACCTTAAACGATTTTGTTTTAGCGTTTTGGCGCAATTTGATTGCATTTGTCTTAGATTATCCTAATTGCATAGGTTATCCTAACTTTTGCTATCATTTTGCTATCACGGTTTGCTATCAGTTTGCATAGCCAAATCATTAGATATTAGTCTACTTTATCTTCCCTTGTTTTGAGGTTTTTGATTGGACTTTTTATTCCCGATATTTGTAATAGCATTAGCACATATTTGCGTTAAAGGCTCTCCAATAGCCGCTTTATAATTAAAACCTAATAGTTGCATAGTTTTTAGCGTATCAACACTAATTAATTCTTTGATTTGTTCATAACTTTGAACTTGTGCAGTTACTTTTTCAACTTCTTCTTGGTCTTTTGCGGTTGCAGCAACTAATTGAAACGCTTTTACAATTTCAAGAATTCTTGAAACAGTATTATGTAAATGCACAATATCATCATCGCTTATGACTATTCTTTCTAACTCTGATTTGTATGCCTGAGCAATTCTAACCGCTTCATCTCGTTCGGACAACAGTTCATTTACGATTTCGTCGTAAGTGTTGCGAATTTTTTCGATGTTCTTTTCCTCTTTAACGGCTTTGATTTTATTTGTAACAGCAGTAGCAGTACCTTTTATAGCCAACTCAGTAAGAGAAACACCCATTTCAACCAAAGGTTGTGCATATATTGAGTCCATTCTTTCTATTCTCCTTTTCTATAATTTTCTAAATACAAATAAATATTCGTGTGCTATAAGCAAGAAATTATATTTCACACTATTGGTTTTCCAATATCCCGTTGCCTTACAGTTGTGTTGTTCCTTGATAATCAGTTCTTTGAGCTTAAACCCTGCTTCTTCAAAGATACGCATAACATCAAAAGACATTGGTATCATACAGCCTTTTTGACGTGTATCCCCCATAAGAACGGCACAGAACTTTTCCTTTTTCAAAACACGGTAGCTTTCTGCCGCAACCTTTTTCATTTCCTCAAGAAAATCTTTTACCTTTAACAAAGACAAATCTTCAGGAATATCCTCGCTGTATTGAATAATATCAGCATAAGGCGGATGGGTACAGATCAAATCAATGCTGTTATCCGGCACAAAATCAAGATTTCTTGCATCACCTTTATGAAGATACACTTTACCGTTTGCACCTTCGTGTTCAAATGTTGTTTTTTCCTTACAACGAGCAAGAGCAACATCATTTACATCTACGCCGATAATATCACGGTTTAACAGCTTTGCTTCGACAAGCGTAGTTCCGCCGCCCGCAAACTGATCAAGAACTAAATCGTTCTCTTTTGAATAGCGGAGCAGAATATTTCGAGGAATATATGGCGACCAATTACCACGCCACTTTGCATCGTGGGTAGCCCAATCGCCACGTTTTGGAAAAGACCAATGTGTAGTCATTTCCAACTCGAAATCTTCCGGCTCCCATTTTGTTATTTTCTTTGCCATTATTTAAAAACCTCGCTAATTACACCATCTTCCAAGTCTTTGATGTTGTAAATGTGCTGCATAACGTCAAAAGTTTCTTCGAGGTTGTTTCTTGCGCTTGTCCAACCTTTACCATCGGTAAACCAAACAAAAGTAAAACCGTCAATTTCTTCGGTTTCCCACGCGAGAGTTTTATAACTACGTGCAGTTTCGTTCAGTTTACTGCCACCGCTTCCGTAAAAATTCGTTTCGATACCGTAAATCATATTAGGTGTCTTAACAACAAAATCAAAGCGTTTTTCCATCTTGCCTTGATTGGAAATAGCCGATAAGTCTATATTCCATTTGTCTGTAATTTGGTGTATATACATTTCTTTGAAGTAATTAAAACCTTTTACGAAACCTGCTTTTTGAATAAAACTCTCAACTAAATCTTCCATAAGGTGACCACCACGATTTTTACGACCGTTGGAATCAAGACCGGTTTCAACACCCGTTGCATAGTCCACCAAATTGTTCACGATATGATTTTCCAACAAATCGAACAATCCGGTTTCACGCATAAAATATTTGTATCTCTCATAATGAGCGTGGCTGTTCGGTGGATACTTTCCAAAATCGAATTGGAATAAATGACCGCCATTTTCATCTTGACAGTAGATTTCATTTGCTCGAACTGCTAAGAGCAGAGGGATACACTTTAATACTTCGGGATATTTTCTCATCAAATTTTCAAAATCAGCTTCAATATTTTTAGAACCGATGAGGGAATTTAAGATATTAAGTTCAACCTTGATATTATCGACGTTTCTGTGAACCTTTTCAAAATCTATGTAATAACCATAGTCTGCGATACTGTCACGAAAACCTGACAACCACGCATTAAAATCTCTTGACATTATTTATTCCTCCTCGCTGTTAGGCGGCACGGGCAATCCTAACTTTGTAAGCGGTATGTATTCAAAATAGTAGTGGCAACGCATACTAATGATATAATCCAAAACGTCTTTATATTTAGGATCTTTAAACCATTCCGAAAGCAAATAGATGTACTCTACATCAATATTGAGCTGTGCCATCAGTTTCTGATATTGCTTTCTCTTGAAATCACAAGTCTGCAATTTTTCGTCAACAGAGCCTGCCACCTGTTGATATTTACATTTGTAGTACTACAATACATATTGGACAAAAGAATAAAAAAGGTATGAGAGATAGGGTCTCATGAGTTAAAGTTAAGTTACCACACCAACTTTACCGGAAGGAGACCATATCCCTCATGAGCAAGAGTATAACACAAGACATGGCCTACAGGCAATCCCTAATGAAGTACGCGGAGAAATACGGCGTCGGCCGCGCCAGCCGGAAGTACAACAAAAGCCGGTCGTATATCTACTTTTGGAAGCAGCGTTGGGACGGAAGTGCGGCGTCCCTGGCCTGCCAGTCCAGACGCCCGCACAGCCATCCAAATCAGCACACGGAAGCCGAGCTGAAGCTCATCCGCGACATGCGCCGCAGGAACCCGACGCTGGGCATGATCGAGCTCTGGCACCGTCTGCGGCAGCGGGGCTATACACGCTGTCCGGAGAGCCTGTTCCGTGTCATGCGCAAAATGGGTCTGTTTCCCGCCGAAAAGCCGAAAAAGGCTTACAAGCCCAAGCCTTACGAGCAGATGACCCGTCCTGGGGAGCGCGTTCAGGTAGATGTGAAGGTCGTGCCGCGCAGGTGCATCACGGATCCGGAGCTTCGTCTGTTCCAGTACACCGCCATCGACGAGTTCACACGCCTGCGTTTTCTCGCCGCCTATCCGGAGCAGTCCACCTACTCCTCAGCGGATTTTCTCCGCAAGCTAACGGCGTGGTATGCCCGCCGCGGTATCAAGGTGGAATGCGTCCAGACAGACAACGGCTTTGAGTTTACCAACCGGTTTTCAAGCAGCAAACGCGATCTGCCGACGCTGTTTGAAAAGACGGCTGCCGAACTGGGCATTCGCCACAAGCTCATTCGCCCGTATACGCCACGGCACAACGGCAAGGTCGAGCGCAGCCACCGCGAGGACCAGAAGCGCTTTTACTCCTGCCACACCTTCTATTCTCTGGACGATTTCGCAAAGCAGCTCTCTGTCCACAACCGCCGCTCCAACAACTTACCCATGAGACCGCTCCTCTGGCTTTCTCCCTCCGAGTTCGCTGTCCAATATGTTTGACAAACCTACA